>UQVV01000126.1 GCA_900544635.1 uncultured Cloacibacillus sp.
ATGGCAGGGCTATGGCGGCGATGATGAACGCATACCAGAGCTTGTCTTTCTTGGTTATGTTCATCTGCATCACCATCCGAAGAGGCCTTTAGGCCGCACCAGTATAACAATGAGATAGATAGCGAATACCGCGACGTATTTGACGACGGCCGCGATGTAGAAGCCCGAGAACGACTCGACGAGGCCGATCAAAAGCGCCGCGGCGAGAGCGCCAGGTATGCTTCCGAACCCTCCGAGCGCGACGACGACGAAGGCGATGAGGCTGAAGAGCGCTCCGACCTCGGGATGTACAGCGAGGTAGGTCGTCATAAGGCCGCCTGCGACTCCGACGCACGCGCCGCCGATGCCGAATACGAGCAGGTAGATTTTTTCCGTGTTTATGCCCATAAGCTCCGCGGCCTCCTTGTCCATAGCCGTGGCCTGTATGGCCCAGCCGAGGCGCGTTTTCTTGATGAGCCAGTAAAGCGCCGCGAGTATCACGAGCGCGAATATGCCTGTTACAAGCTGCGGAACGGAGACTATCGCCCCTCCGATCTCAAACGTCTTACCGTCCATGATAGTTCCGGAAAGAAGACGGAAGTTCGGGGAGAAGCGGTTCATGCAGAAATTTTTCAAAAGCATCGAAAGGCCGAATGTAGCGAGAAGCGGAGCCATCGCCGCTTTGCCGAGGCTGTGCTTGATGACGAGCTTATAGGTCAAAGCGCCCATAATAAAGAGGAATATGCCGGACGCGATCCACGTGAAGAGCGGGTCGAGACCGAGGATGAACCCTAACCAATAGCAGACGTACATCGCCACCATGAGGAATTCTCCGTGGGCGAAGTTGATGACGTCCATAACTCCCCATATCATGCTGAGTCCCGCGGCGACGAGCGCGTACAGAAGCCCGCTCAAAATGCCATCTATAAGGACCTGCAGAAAACTGCTCATGCAAAGACCTCCTTGCTGCTGATTCTAAAAAGGCGGGGCATTGGGAATAATGCCCCGCCCGCTGTTGATTTTGAGCCGTTTTATATAAATGTTATCTCTTATCCCACGGCGTCATCGGGAAGGTGGGTTCGGAATCTTTGTACTTAAGCGGGAAGACCGTGTTGTACTTCTGGCTTTCGAGCTGCGTGATGACGGAGAGCGCCTTGACGTTCTGTCCGTCCTCGCCGAACTTGACGGAGCCGGAGAGCGACATTATCGACGGGAATTCTTCGGTTCTGAGGACCTGGAGGACCTTCTCGGTATCGGGGCCGCCGGCCTTCTCTATCGCCTGAGCGAGGACCATGAGCATGACGGCTTCCTGGATGGAGTCGCTGTCGAACGGCTGGTTGCTTCTCGGCGTGTAGTACTTATCCTGGACCTTTATGGCTTCGGGCATAAATTTCTTCGCGAGCTCCGGAGAGAAGCCCATGCCGCCCATGAAGAAGTTTCCGTCGTCTCCGAGTTCCTTCTGTACCGCGGGGTTCTGGTAGCCGGTGCAGTAGTTGATGGCGATCTTCGGGAGCCAGTTGAGCTGTTTCATCGTACGGACCCACAGCGAGTAGTCGCCGCCGAGAGCAGCGCCGAACACCGCGTCGGGGTTGGCCGCTTTGAGCTTCTGGACTTCGCTGTTGAGGTTCGTAGCACCGTTGTTGAACGGGACATCTGCGACGATTTCGAGGTTGATTTTCTTCGCGGCCTTCTGAGCTTCGGCGGCGGCGTGCTTACCGAACTCGGTGTTCTCGTAGATGAGTCCGAGGGTCTTTATGCCGGCGTTCTGCTCTTTGTTGAGGTATTCGATGTAGTCGACGAATTCGACGGATTCGATGGCGTCGGTCGGGGCGTGGCGGAAGAAGTACTTATAGCCGCGCTCGGTGAGCTCAGCGGAGCTCGAGCAGCCGCAGAGGAATATCTTCTTCGCGCGTTCGGCGACGGCGCTGGCGGGCTTCGTCGCGGCGCTGTTGTAGCATCCGATTATCGCGAAGACGCCTTCCTGATTATAAAGACGCTCGGCTTCCGACTTCGCGACGTCCGGCTTGCCCTGGTGGTCGGCCTGGACTATCTTGATGACGTACTTTCCGCCGAGGAGTCCTTCTCCGGCGGCGAGCGGCGCGTTGATCTCGGGGTTGGCCTCGTTGATGAAGTCGGCGGCGGCAAGGACGGAATTAATGCAGTTCTGTCCCGAGACGGCGGCGGGGCCGGTCAGCGGGAAGAGGGCTCCGATCTTGATCTCTTCTGCGGCGAACGCGGAAGAGGCGAGCAGGGCCGCGCTAAGTACGGACATAGCGGCAATGACGACACGTTTTCTCATAACTACTTCAACCTCCTTAAATTTTGAGCGGGGGAATAAATATTTGCTCTGCTCAATATTATACTATTTTTTTACTTACCGTCAATTTATAACTTCTCATTTTTCTGAAAGTTAAAATATTGACTTTTATAGGCCATAACGGTATATTATGAGCATCTTAGTGGACAATTCCACTTAACAAATATCAAATAAACATCTCAAGGAGGATGTCATCATATGATTTTCCATGCAGAGGTCATAATTACTCCGCGTGAGGGAGTCCTCGACACACAGGGCAAAGCGGTCGAAAAAACGCTTACGCACCTCGGCTACAAGGGGCTTGAGGAAGTCCGCGTGGGGCGCATAGTCACGATGCGCATCGAGGCGGATAACAGCGGAGCGGCGGCCGAGGCCGTGAAGAACATGTGTCAGGATCTGCTGGCCAACGACCTGATAGAGACCTACAAGATATCCGTCAGGGAAGCCTAGCGATGAAGACAGCCGTCGTTGTTTTTCCCGGGAGCAACTGCGACCGCGACGTTCAGCGCGCAGTCTCCGAAACATTGAAGACATCCGTCGACATGGTCTGGCACGAGGAGACGGAATTCGCCTCCGAGCCCGACCTCGTCATACTCCCCGGCGGCTTCTCCTACGGGGACTATCTGCGCTCCGGCGCGATGGCGGCGCGCTCGCCCATCATAGCTGCGGTCAGACGCCACGCCGAAGCCGGCAGGCTGCTGCTCGGCATCTGCAACGGATTCCAAGTGCTCACCGAGACGAAGCTCCTCCCTGGAGCGCTTCTCGCGAATACCACCACTACATTTATATGTAAGAAATGCTATATCCGCGTAGAACAGACGGACAACTTCTTCACATACGGGCTCAAAAAGGGAGAGATTGTAGAGTACCCCATAGCCCACCACGAAGGACTGTACTTCCTGCCGCCCGCCGAACTTGAAGAACTCGAGAAGGCGGGCCGCGTCGTCTTCCGCTACGCCGATCCCGCGACCGGAAAAGCCGGCGCCGAGTACGCGCCGAACGGCTCGCTCAACGGCATAGCCGGAATATGCAACGAACATGGGAATATACTCGGCCTCATGCCGCATCCGGAGCGCGCGACGGTCGCGCACCTCAACGGAGGCTCCGACGGCGAGGCCTTCTGGCTTTCGATCGCGCGCGGTTTCGCAGAAAGGAGCGCCCGCTGATGGGTTTCCGCGAGGTTGGACTTTCCGAGTCCGAATACAAGAGAATACAGGAGCTGCTCGGACGCGAGCCGAACGACCTTGAGCTCGAGCTCATCGGCGTAATGTGGTCCGAGCACTGCAGCTACAAATCTACGCGCCCGCTGCTGCGCACCTTCCCGTCGAAGGGCAAGTACGTGCTTCAGGGGCAGGGAGAGAACGCCGGCGTCGTCGACATGGGCGAGGGCTGGGGCTTCGCCTTCAAGGTTGAGAGCCACAACCACCCCTCCGCGGTCGCGCCCTTCCAGGGAGCCGCGACGGGAGTCGGCGGCATCATCCGCGACATCATCGCGATGGGCGCGCGCCCGTCGGTTTCGATGGACGGGCTTTTCTTCGGCGACGCTTCGCTGCGCAAGACGCAGAACCTCGCCAAGGGCATCGTCGAGGGCATAGGCTCCTACGGCAACTCCGTCGGCGTACCGACGGTCGGCGGCAAGACCTTCTATTCGCCCTGCTATAACGACAACCCGCTCGTCAACGCCTTCAGCGCGGGCTTCGTCCGTCTCGACAAGATGGCGAGCTCGCAGACCGCGAAGCCCGGAGACATGGCCGTGCTGCTCGGCTCTAAGACGGGCCGCGACGGCATAGCGGGCGCGTCGTTCGCCTCGCGCGAGCTCGACGAGGACGCGCGCGCGAGCAAGCCGCAGATTCAGATAGGCGACCCGTTCGAGGAAAAGCTCCTCATCGAGTGCTGCATGGACCTGCTCGACAAGAAGCTCATCGCCTCGATGCAGGACATGGGCGCGGCGGGCATCCTCTCGTCGTCGAGCGAAATCGCCCACAAGAGCGGCTGCGGCATAGACATCCAGGTTGAAAAAATTCCTCTCCGCGAAGCCGACATGCTTCCGTGGGAGATATTCCTCTCCGAGTCGCAGGAGCGTATGCTGCTCATCGTCGAGGAAGAGAAGCTCGCGCCCGTCTTCGACATGGCGAAGCATTACGGCCTCGACTGCGCGATAGTCGGCGTCATGACCGACAGCAAGCGCTACCGCGTCTACAAGAACGGCGTGCTCGAAGCCGACCTCCCGACCTCGATACTCGGCGATACGCCGGAAGTTTTCTGGCCCTCCGAGGAGCCGAAGGACCTTCCTGAGCGTCAGGCGCTCGACCTTTCTACGCTCAAGTGCGGGGACGCGGGACAAGAGCTTCTTTCGATGCTCTCCTGCCCGAACGGACGCAGGAAGAACGCGATATGGGAGCAGTACGACTCAATGGTGCAGCTCCACACGATAGCCGGCCCCGGCGAGCCTGCGGCGATAGTCGAAGTCCCCGAGACGGAGCGCGCCTGCGTGCTCACGATGGAGGCCGAGCCCTACAAGTGCTGGACCGATCCTTACACGGGAGCCGCGGAGGCGATGGCGCTTTCGCTGCGCGGCGTGTGGCTCTCTGGAGCCGACGCGCTCGGCATGACGAACTGCCTCAACTTCGCTTCGCCGGAATTCCCTGAGAAATTCTACGAGCTTAAAGAATGCCTGCGCGGCCTCGCCGACACCTGCCGCGCCCTCGACTGCCCCGTCGTTTCGGGCAACGTCAGCCTTTATAACGAAACGGCGAACGACAGGATATACCCGACGCCGCTCGTCGTGACGGCGGGCCTCGCCGTCGAACGCGGGAAGCTTATGCGCGCCGGCAGAACCGAGGCCGGCGACCTGCTCTACCTCGTCGGGCCGAAGGAAGGCTCGCTCGGCGCGACGCGCTACCAGGAGGCGAAGGACGGAAAGCCGCTCGGCAAGACCTGCGCCCCCGACTACGAGGCTGAAAAGAAGTTCCGCGACGCGGCGCTCGCCACGGCTCACGGACAGCTTGCGAAATCGGGCCGCGTCGTCGCCGGCGGCGGACTCGCCACCGCTCTCGCGAACGAAGCTATAGCTTCGGAGACGGGCATGAAGCTCACGCTCGCGCCCGAGACGACCGTCGAAGCGCTGCTCTTCTCCGAGGGCGGCCCGCGCGCGGTCTACGCCGTAGCGCCCGAGAAGGCCGCCGAGTTTGAGAACGCCTGGAAAGCCCTCGGCTTCGTCAAAATCGGCGAAGCGGGCGGAGATTCCTTCGACTGGGACGGAATCATGTCCCTGTCCGTCGCTGAGCTGACCGCGGCATTCACGGGAGAAAATTAAAGTATGTGCGGAGTATTCGGGGCTTACAGCACGAACGGAAGCCCCGTTCTTGAAGACGTCTATCTCGGCCTCTGCGCGCTTCAGCACAGGGGCCAGCTCTCCGCCGGCGTCGCGTGGACGGCGGACGGGAC
>UQVV01000127.1 GCA_900544635.1 uncultured Cloacibacillus sp.
CTCGGCGCGCATGCGCATCATCTCAAACTGCGCTGACTTGAGCTTCGGCTCCGAGACGTCCCACGCCTCGATGCGCGCGCCGCGCATTATGTCGGCGAGCTGGCCCGTCTTGACGCCGCGCCCGCAGCACATGTCGAGCACGTATTTCCCCTCGGCGCGCTTCGCGAGCGTCTCGGCGGCGAGCATCGACGACTCGCTCTGCGGCATTATCTTGCCCTCGCCGAAGCCAGGAAGCTCGAGCGGGAAGGGATTCGCCGCGGTGCGCACGGAGCGCTCGAAGAGCGGAGACGGCCACGCATGGCGGCCCGAGTTGTTGTACTCCGCTATATACTCGTCGCGGTCCACGCCCTGCGAGAGGCGCAGCGAGAGATATGTCTTCATCCCGCTCGCCCGGACGAGCTTCTTGGCCTCCTGTATGGAGAGCTCCTTAGACCACTGTGCGGCGGCCCAGCCGGGAACGCCCCAGTAGAGCGCCTGGTCGCGCAGCGCGCCGCTTTTTTTCAGGCTTTCGAGAAATCTCGGATATTCGTCGGATACGGTGTGGAGCACGGCGTTGACGAGGCCGACGTCCTTCTGGCCGCCGCCCGCCTTGACCGCCTGCACGAGGCCGTTTATCAGCACCGGCAGAGCGAAGTGGCGCAGCTCGACGATGCCGGCTATCCCTATCATCAGCGCGTTCCATGTAAGCGGCGGCAGCTCGCGCGGGCCGCGCTTGCAGTATTTTATAAGCATCGTCTTCCAAAGGCTCTGCCTGCGCAGCGTGCAGTAGAGCAGCGTAGCGGCGAGCTTCCTGTCGCCCGGCGCGATCTCCTGGTACACCTTGCGCAGCGCCTCGGAGGCGAAAGCGCCGCCGCGCACCTCGCCGTAGACGGCGAGAGCGGCTTCAAGTCCTCTCATGATCTCAACCCCTTGCCGCGCGACGCGCGCACGGTTTTTTCATCTGTTTATTGTATATCATACAGGCGTAAAATCGCCGGTCTTCGGCGACCGGCGACGAAAAAACGATATTTTTCTGCGTTTCGGAAGTCCGCGCTACTCGTCGCGGCTCATTCCGCGCAGCGCTATCAGCCTCACGAGCTGGAGCACCGTCATGACGAGCGCCGCGACGTAGGTCAGAGCAGCGGCGTCGAGCACCGCCTTCGCCCCGCCTATCTCCTGCTGCGAAAGGATGTTCGTCTCGCGCAGCATACGCAGCGCGCGCGCGCTCGCGTCGAACTCGAGCGGCAGCGTCACGAGGTGGAATACGAGGACGCTGCAGAAGAGCAGGATGCCGAGGTTCAGAAGGTTCAGCGAGCCGATGACGAGCCCTATGAGGAAGAGCGGAATCGACGCCGTCGAGCAGAGCTGCACCGCGGGCGCTATCGCGTTGCGGAACTTCAGGAAGCCGTAGTTCTCCTTGTCCTGCACCGCGTGGCCCACCTCGTGCGCCGCGACGCCTATCGCGGCTATGCTGCGGCTGGCGTTGACGCTGTCGGAGAGGCGCAGCACCTTGTCCCTCGGGTCGTAATGGTCCGAAAGCTCGCCGGGCACGCGCTCGACGCGCACGCCGGAAAGGCCGTTCCTGTCGAGCAGCCTGCGCGAGACCTCCTCGGCGGAAAGGCCGCTCATGGCCCGGACCTCGCTGTATTTCGCAAAAGCGCCCTTCACCTTGAACTGCGCCCAGAGCGAGAGCAGTATGGCGGGAATGAGCACGATTACTGTCGGGTCAAAAAACGGATATATCATCCGCACACCTCCACGTTATCTAAAATTACTCCTATTATACGATATTTACCGCCGTTTATGCGTGCTTCGCGTAAAAACCGGCAATTTCGCTCACTATGCGCTCCTGCTCCTCGGGCAGCAGCTCGGGGAACATCGGCAGCGCGAGCACGTCGTCCGCGAGCGCCTCGGCGACGGGGAAATCGCCCTTCTTGTAGCCGAGGTTCGCGAAGCAGCGCTGCAGGTGCAGCGGCAGCGGATAGTAGACGCGCGTCGTAATCCCGCGCTCCGCGAGATACTTCATAAGCTCGTCTCGGTGCTTCGCGCGCACGACGTACTGGTGGTAGACGTGGCGTCCGCCCGGAAGCTCCGCGGGCGGCGTGATGAAGTCAAGCAGCCCCTTCTCGCCGAAAAGCATCATATAGCGGCCCGCGACGATGCGGCGCTCCTCGTTCCAGCCCTCGAGGTGGCGCAGGCGCACGCGCAGAATCGCGGCCTGCAGCGCGTCGAGACGGCTGTTGATGCCGACCTCGTCGTGGAAATAGGTCGTCCCCGCGCCGTGGACGCGCAGGCGGCGGATCCTCGCGGCGAGCTCCTCGTCGTCCGCTATCGCGACCATGCCGCCGTCGCCGTAGCAGCCGAGGTTCTTCGTCGGGAAGAAGGAGAAGCAGCCGAGCTTTCCGACCGAGCCGCTGCGCGCGACGCGGCCGCCTATCATGCGGTGCGCGCCTATCGCCTGCGCGCAGTCCTCGACGAGCGCGATATTGCGCGAGGCGAGCTCGTCCTTAATCTCCTCGAGCGGGCACATCTGCCCGAAGAGGTGGACCGGCAGCACGGCCTTCGTGCGCGGCGTGATCTTCGCGAGAATATCTTCGGATTTGATGTTGTAGGTGACGGGGTCGACGTCGGCGAAGACCGGCGTGCCGCCGCAGCGCGTGATGCAGCTCACCGTGGCGAAGAAGGTGAAGGGAGTCGTGATGACCTCGTCGCCCGGCTTCAGGTCGAGCGCCATCATCGCGAGCACGAGCGCGTCCGTGCCGGAGGCGCAGCCGACTGCGTTCTTCACCTCGAGGTATGCGGCTATCTCGCGCTCGAGCGCCTCGACCTCGGGGCCGAGGATGAAATGCTGCGTCTCGAGCACGCGAAGCACCGCGACGTTGATTTCCTCCTTGACGCGGGCGTAGTTCCTTGTAAGGTCGAACGACGGTATATTTGTCATATTGGGCATGATTTCTGCGGTCCCCCTCTACTCCTTTTCTTTTTCCTTCGCCTTCGCGGCGGCCTCCGAGAACATCGCGTGTACGCGCTCCAGGTGCTGTTTCATGAGCTCCTGCGCGCCTATCCTGTCGCGCTGCGCTATCGCGCGCAGAATCGCGCGGTGCTCGCCCGACGACTTGTTCTCGGACTCGACGAACTTGCTGTAGAAATAAATATAGACGTTGGTGCGCTGGATTATATTGTCCACGTACTCGCTGAGCACGTAGTTCTTTCCCGCCTCGGCGATGATGCGGTGGAAGTCGTTGTTCGCGGCGAGGAAGGCGTCCACGTCGCCCGCGTCGTAGGCGGCGTCGCCGTCGCGCACGAGGCCGTCGAGCCTTTCGAGCGTGCGCTTGTCCATGCCGGTGCGGCAGGCGAGCTCGACGCTCATATTCTCAAGATACTCGCGGACGGAATAGGAATTGTCCATCTCGTGCGAGGAGGGCGAAGCGACGCGCGCCCCGCTGTTCGGGACGATCTTCACAAGCCCTTCGTTCGCGAGCCTGCGCAGCGCCTCGCGCACGGGCGTGCGGCTGACTCCCATTTCGTTCGCTATTTTAACCTCGAGGAGCCTCTGCGCGGGCTTCAGCTCGCGGCTCAGGATTTTTCCGCGCAGCTCCATGTACACGGAATCCGACGAGGTGTTATACATCCGATGCAGCATTATTAAAACATCCCCCTAAAAACTGACGCGCGCGCTTCCCGCGCACACGGTGTAGAACAAACACAACTAACAATCTTAGCATAAAAACGCGCGCGCGCAACAAAATAGAACATAAATCCGCGCCGCGGGAAAATTTTTGACAGCCCCGCCAGCGGGCCGTAAAATAATCGCCATGAACAAAAGGCTTATCGTTCTCATCCTTTCAATATCGACCATCGTCGCCTACGGCTACGCGCTCGGCGGCCTC
Source organism: uncultured Cloacibacillus sp. (assembly GCA_900544635.1). Lineage (GTDB taxonomy): Bacteria > Synergistota > Synergistia > Synergistales > Synergistaceae > Caccocola > Caccocola faecigallinarum. Next base: position 3,870 of record UQVV01000127.1, read on the forward strand.
GGCAGCTACGCTATGGGCGTGCCGAAGCCCGTGCCCATCGCGGCGGGGCTTTCGTGCGGCACGGTCTTCGCCGTCGCGGCGCTGAGGCTCTGGAAGAGCTACCTCGAAGAGCTCGAACGCGAGAGAAAAGCCCTCGAAGCGGAAGAAGGGCAAAACGAAGAAAAGTCCGGCGATTCGCGGGCGGAAGAGTAAACGCGCCGGAAGCGCCGCCGGTTCGCGCCGCGCGCCTGAAACCGACGCCGCAGGCGTCAAACAAGCCCGCCCGCGCAAAACCAACGGCGCAGGCGTCGAACGCAGACGCGCGCCATGAATTTACGAAAACGACCAAACGCATAGGAAAGAGCCGCGGCTTCAGGCCTGCGGCTTTTTTCGTTTTTCGCCGAGCAGCAGAACTTTCGCAGACTCGCCGCCGCGGCGCAAAATTGAGGAAAGGTCCGCCGCGCCGCGCCGCTTTATGCTAATCAACCTTACGGCGGAGGCTGTGCATCCCCGGCGAATTTTTAAGCCCGCGCCGCACGCATTGAACACCGGATGAACGCAGGAGTCCGCACAACATTCTCTTCTGCGTCTAACGACCAGCGCCGGAGGCTCTTGACGGAAGCATTCAGGGGCGACATCGGTTTTATAAATCCCGCGCCTCGCGCATGAAAAAGCCGCCGCGTCCTCGACGGAGCGGCGGCTTCGTGTGTGTTCGTTTCTTTTACGCGGCGCTTACGGCTTCACCAGCGGAAGGTCGGGGTTGCCGGCCCAGGCCTGGAAGCCAGCGTCGTAGCTCTGGCTCTTCGTGAAGCCCGCGTAGCGCAGGAGCATCGTGACGAAGGCCGAGCGGACGCCCGCCGTATCGTAGACGACTATCTCGGTGTCGGTCGTGATTCCGTAGGGGGCGAGCAGCGCGGCGACTTCCTCGGCGCTCTTGAAGTGTCCCTGCTCCGTCACGAAGTTCTCGCGCGAGATGTTGACCGCGCCGGGGAGGTGTCCCGCGCGCTTCTCCTGGAACGGGCGGATTTTTCCGTTGAATTCGGGCTGCGTGCGCACGTCGATGATTGCGAGGCCCGGCTTGCCGAGGTTGTCGTTTATCCACTGCGTCGTCGCGGTGTAGTTCGGCGCGTACTTGCTTATCGTGAAGGCGACGGTCTTGGCCTTGACCTTGTTCTTCGCGAGCTGTCCGCCCGCGGCCTTCCACGCGCCTATGCCGCCTTCGAGTATTTTTGCGTTCTTAATTCCGGCCTGGCGGAGTATCCAGAGCGTCCAGCCGCTCTGCCCCCAGCCGCCCGCGTCGCAGTAGGCGACTACGGTCTTTTTGCCGTTGATGCCGAGCGCGCCTATGCGCTTCGCCATCGTAGCCTCGGGCCATATCGTTCCCCATTTGTCAGTGCCCTGCTTCGCGTTCATGTTCGCGAAGTAGGTCCACGGCGCGTTGACCGCTCCGGGGATGTGGCCGCCGAGGTAGAGGCTTTCGGGGCGCGCGTCAACGAGCACGACGTTCTTGATGTTGGCCTTGAGCCAGTCGGCGCTGACGAGGATGCTCTCTCTCGTCTCGGGCGTTCCGGCCTGCATCGGCGACGGGTTCAGCGGGCGTCCCGCGGGAACCTCCGCAGAGGCGGGAGCGGCCGGGGCTGCGGCCGCTGCGGGCTGCGCCGGTATCTCTACCGTCGCGGGCTGCGCTGGCGTTTCAGGAGCGGGCTGCGCTTCGGGCGCGGAGGGCTGAGGCTCCGGCGCGGACTCCTCCGCCGGCTCCGCGGCGTCCTGCGCCGGGACCGCGACTACTCCGCGGTTGTTGCCGGCGTCTCCGGCTTCCTGCGCGGCCTGCTGCGCCGCCTGCGCGGCTTCCATTGCGGCCTGCGCGG
>UQVV01000128.1 GCA_900544635.1 uncultured Cloacibacillus sp.
ATACGCTTATCGCGAGGAATACGAGGTTCGCAACCCAGGCCGCAAGCAGCGGCGGAAGCGAGCCGCTCTCGCCGAGCGCGCGCCCGAAGGACATTATCACGTAGTAGACAAAGATTATTATGACGCTGAAGCCGAGGCCGACGCTCGAACTCGAGCGCTGCGGCCTGCTGCCGAGCGCCGCGCCGAGTATGCCGAAGATGAGGCAGGCCCACGGCACAGCGAGACGCAGATGGAAGGCCATCCAGAGGTCTCCCGCCTCCGCCCCGGTCTTGCCGCGTATCTCGATCGCGCGCAGCAGCTCCGGAATCGTCATTTCGTCCGGCTTTCTGTCGTTCGCGGAAATCTCGTCGGGAGCCATGTTGAGCATGAGCGCCTGGCGGTTGAACTTGAAGAGCAGGGCGACTTCCTTCGTCTCCTTTATCTCGTAGACCGCTCCGTCGGTGAGCCACCAGCTTCCGGAGATCCATTCGCCGGTCTTTGCCGCGATGACGCGCGCCAGGCGGCCGCCTTCAAATTCCTCGACGACGACGTTCTCCATCTGCTTAGTCTTGTTGTCCATCTTGTCGATGTAGATGACGCGCTCGACCGCGCCGCCGCCCTCTTCCTTGAGGAAGACCTTCGCCTTGAATACCGGCGCGGACTCGTGGAGCACCTCGTACTTCATGACGTTCGCCGCCGCTCGTTCGCTCATCGGGACGATGCTCTCGTTGATGACGAGCGCGCATATCGATATGACGAAGGCCGCCGCGACGACGGGGCGCACGATGCGCTGGAACGAGAGCCCGGCGGACTTGAGCGCGACTATCTCGGAGTTCGCGGACAATTTACCGAAACCGAGCAGCGCGGCGAGCAGACAGCTCATCGGTATCGTGAAGACGACGAGCCTCGGCATGTAGTAAATGAAGAGCCTTATGACTATGCCTATCGAAACGCCCTGCTGTATTATGAGCTCCGCCATCTGGAAGAGCAGGCCGCCCGCGACGAGGATTATCGTAAAGGCGACGAGGCCGAAGAAAAACGGCGCTTTCAGCTCGTTCAGTATGAAACGGTCAAGAGCTCTTATCTTAAACGATGATATATTCAACAGATATTCTCTCCGTCGTTGATTCTGATTATCATGTCGGCGCACTCGCGGATCGCGCCGCGCCCTCCGGCGCTGCGCGTAACGTAACGCGCGGCTTCGAGCACCTCTGGGCGCGCGTTGGCGACAGCTATACCGAGGCCCGCCCAGCGTATGCAGTCGATATCGGGCAGGTCATCGCCGGCGTACGCGGTCTCCTCCGCGCTCGCTCCGAACTCTGCGGCGATTTTCTCAAGCTCCGGCAGCTTGTCCTTTATGCCGTTGACGCAGCGCGTTATCTTCAAATCCTCCGCGCGCCTCTGCGTAGGAGCCGAGAAGCGCCCGCTGATGAAGACGACCTTGACGCCTTTCCTCAGGAGCTGGGCTATCCCCTGCCCGTCCTGCACGTCGAAGCGCTTCATCTCGCCGCCCGCGCCGTCCATGTAGATGCCGCCGTCGGTCAGCGTGCCGTCGACGTCCATCGCGAACAGTTTTATCAAGCTATTCCTCCGCCTTGCGCTCCCAGTCGTGCGTCACGCGAGGAGTAAAGCCCCTTGTGCTCTCCGCGGCGAAGTCGAGTATCATCTTCGCCTCCGCGTCGCCGGGGTACTTCTCCGCGAGCTGCTTCAGCGCCTCTTTCATCGGAAGCGCCGAGTTGTATATGAGCTTGTACATGTCGCGAATCTTGCGGCGCGTGGACGACTCGAAGCCGCGGCGGCGCAGGCCGACCTTGTTGATGTCGAAGACGCGCAGCGGTATCCCAGCCGCGAGGCAGTAGGGCGGCACGTCCTGCGTTATGCGCGAAAGGCCGCCTATCATGCAGTAGGAGCCTATGTGAGTGAACTGATGGAAGCCGGTCATGCCGCCTATTACGACGTAGTCGCCGACGACGACGTGGCCGGAGATGCCGGACTTGTTCGCTATCGTGCAGTCGTGGCCGATGCGGACGTTGTGCGCGAGGTGGACGTTCTCCATGATGAAGCATCCGTCGCCGACCTGCGTCACGTTGCCCTCGCCCGCGGCGCGGTTCACCGTGACGAATTCGCGGCAGACGACCCTGTCGCCGAGGATGGCCCATGTCTCTTCGCCGCGGTAGCTGAGGTCCTGCGGAAGCCCGCCGATGACCGCGTGTTCGTGAATCACGCAGCCCGCGCCCATCCTAGTGTAATCGCATACGCGCGAGAAGGCGCGCAGCTCGGAGCCGTCGCCTATCTCGACCTTAGGGTCGACGATGCAGTAGGGGCCTATCTTTACGTTTTCGCCGAGCTTCGCCTCTTTGGCGACTATCGCAGTAGGATGTATTTGAACGCTCATTTCTTGTCTTCCGCCTCTAGCGTAAGGCCCGAAGCGATATGGAAGCCCATCTCCGCCTGCGCGACTATCTCGCCGTCGACCGTAGCCACAAACTCGAATTTGCCCATGCTGCCGCGGCGTCTCTTGAGCCTCGCGGTCGTGCGGAGCTGGTCGCCGGGTTTTACGGGCTTGCGGAATTTCGCGTTGTCTATGGAAGTCAGATAGACCAGCTTGCGCTCGCCCGTCTGGAATTCCTTCTGCATCTTCATGAGCACCGCGCCGACCTGTCCCATCGCCTCAAGGATGAGCACTCCCGGCATCACGGGCTCGTCGGGGAAATGCCCCTGGAAGAAGGGCTCGTTGAAGGTGACGTTCTTGTAGCCCGTCACTTCTTTCACCGTGTCGGTGTCGATGACCTCCTCGATCCTGTCAACAAGCAGAAAGGGGTATCTGTGCGGAAGCAGCCCCATTATCTCGTTGATGTTAATTTGCATGAGAAATCTTCCTCCCTGGCGGTGCCTCGGCAGCGCCTGAAAAATTTATAATGGGAAAACCGTCCGTATCCTTCTCGCGAGCTTGCCGTGAATACTGTGGCCTGCCGCTATCGCGACGTAATGCGCCGTCGGAATAGGTCCGGCGAGCGTCAGGTCGCCGAGCAGGTCTATCACCTTATGCGTGACGCACTCGAGCGGGAAACGCAGTGAAGCGTCCCCCACAAGTCCTTCGCCGTCGAATACAAGCGCGTTGTCGAGGCTTCCACCCTTTGCGAGGCCGTTCCGCCTAAGATATTCAAGCTCGGACGTGAGTCCGAACGTTCTTGCTCTAGAGATTATATTATAAAAAGTCTCGCGTGTGACATCGTATGTGACATTTTGTGTGCCGACCGGAGTGCCGGAATAATCTATGACGTAGCTGACGCAGAGCTTTTCCGAGGGGACGGCGGCGAGGAAGCGCTTTCCTCCGTTCTCCTCGAGCGCTATCGGGGCGGAGAGCGCGCGGCGCGGCGTTTCGCCCGGCGCGTCGGCGAAGCCGGTTTCGTTTATCGCCTCCGCAAACGGGAAGGCGCTGCCGTCCATTATCGGCACTTCGCCGCCCTCGAGGACTATTTCGACGGCTTCGAGCTCCATGCCCGCTATCGCCGCGAGCATGTGCTCGCCGGTCCTTACGGCGACGCCGTTTGGAAGCGAAAAGCCGGTAAGCCGCTGGTCCTCTTCGACTACCGCATCGACGACGTTGGAAAGCGCGCCCGCTTTGTTGGCGAACCAGATGCCGGGGCGCTCCGACGGCATGAGGCGGACCGCCGTTTTCTCTCCGGAATGGAGGCCGACGCCCGATATTTTTATTTCGTTTTTAAGCGTTTTCATCTTCGAGCCTCTTTTCGAGCGCCGCCATGCGCTTGCCGAGCTCCTTCACGCTCGAGGCCATCTCCGGAAGCTGGCGGACAGCCGCCTGCAGACGAAGCTCCTTCCTGTGGTCCTGGGCAGGGAAGCCAGAGACTATGGAGCCGGCCGGAACGTCGGCCGTCACGCCGCCGCGCCCGCCGACCGTGCAGCCGTCGCCGACCGAAGCGTGGTTCGCCGTGCCGGACTGCGCGGCCATGATGACCCTGTTTCCTATATGGCTGCTGCCGGCTATGCCGGACTGCGCGACTATTATCGTGTAGGCGCCTATCTGGCAGTTGTGGCCTATCTTCACGTGGCTGTCAATCTTCGTGCATTTGCCTATGTAGGTCTCGCCGAAGGTCGCCCGGTCGACCGAGCTGAAGGCGCCGATCTCGACGCCGTCGTCGAGGCGCGCTATGCCTATCTGCGGAATCTTCACCATGCCCGCCTTCGGGTCCGGCAGGAAGCCGAAGCCGTCGCACCCGACCACGGCGTTCGCGTGAAGCACGCAGCCGTCGCCGAGCACGCTGTGGTGAAAGACTACCGCGCCTGGCTCTATTACGCAGTTTTTCCCGACAGTCACGCCGCAGTCGATAAACACGTTCTCCATAATGACTGTGCCGTCGCCGATCGAGGCTCCGGCCTTTATCACGCTTCCCGCGCCGACGGCGACGTTTTCGCCGAGCGTCGCGTCTTTATCGACGAGCGCGCGTTCCGAGACGGTGCGCTCGCGCTCCGGCGCTTCGTCAAAGAATTTCAACAGCGCGATAAGCCCGGCGCGTGGCTCGTCAAGCTCGACGCCGCTCTGCCCTTCCTTGACCCAGCCTTTTTTCGTAAAGAGCACGGGGCATCCAGCGGCGAACTTTTCAAGCTTTTTCTCCCAGAGCGGGGAAATCGCCCCATCCTTCGGCCTTCTCGGGTCGGATATGGAGGATATTTTAATTTCCGGGTCGCCGACCACGCTCCCGCCCGTGAGCTCCGCGATCTGTGCAAGAGTTATGACTTTAGCCATGTCGTTCATTCCTCTCCGCGCGCTACAGGTTACCTATCATTTTCAGGCTCCACCTGTCTTCGTCGCGCTCGTCGTATTCGACTTCAAAAGATATATATTCCGTGGCGCGCCAGCCGAGAGCGCCGTTAAAGACGCCGTCCTCGCGCAGGCGAATCCATGCGTACGGCTTGTGAAGCTCCGCGTCGAGCGACAGCTTTCCCCACCACATTTCGTCCTCGGTGTCCCATTCGCCGCCGAGCCAGAGATTGCGCACCATAGGCCGCCAGCGCAGGCCGAAACGCCCGTCGATATCCCAATCGCGCAGCCCTAGTATCCCTTCAGCGTAGGCCTCCATGTCCAAATCCCGGATAATTTCGACCTTGCGTCCGAGGTGGAGCCCCAGTTCCGCGGACTTGTCGGAGGTGCCGGCGTAAATCGTCGCCCAGGCGGCGATTGTGTAATTGCGGCTCTCTATCCTGACGTTCATGTTGGATATCTGCGAGGCCTGGAACGACGCCTCGGCGGACGAGTTCGAGCGCCGCACCAGCATCTGGTCGTTGATATAGCCCTCTGTCCACCGCGCCAGGTCCGCCGAATGTTTGGACGCCCACTTAACCGGCAGTCCCACGAGCGGCGCAAGATGTCCCTGAAGGTCGTCGCGGAATTCTCCGTAGAGAAGCATAGGAAGCGACGTCGACGTGAACGACGGATTGACTGCAAGAATCATCGGCATCTGCGGGACAAACGAGACTGAAAGCACCGCCTCGGCGTCGCCGCGCGTGACTAGCATCTCGGGCGTCCACCCGGGAAGCCGCTCCGCAGCGAGCGCGTTGATTTTTTCCTGCAGAGCCCTGTCGGACCATGAGAGTGATTCAAGCGGAACGCCCTGAAGAAGCACGGAAATTTCATCCGCAAGCCCCGCCATGTCCTCCTGGAACCATTCAAGCGGC
>UQVV01000129.1 GCA_900544635.1 uncultured Cloacibacillus sp.
CTTTGCCGCGGGCTTCGGCTTTACGTCCGCGCTCAGCGGCTTTTCGAGCGGCACGGGCGGGATTTTGAAATCCGGTATCTCGTCCTTCCACTCCATCGCCTGCACCATCTCTTCTATCGGCGTCACCATGCCGAGGTTGCTGTCGGCGAAGGTCCACCCGTAGCCTATCGCGCCGATGAGCTTTCCGTCTATGTAGACGGGCGAGCCGCTCATGCCCGCCGCTATGCCGCCGTGGGCGCGCACATATTCGTCCTTGACCTCTATGACGATAAGGTTTTTCGGGCTCGTCTTGCGCGGCAGCACGCCTATGACGCTGATTTCAAAGGGCGTTATCTTCGTGCCGGAGAACACCGTCTTCGCGTATCCCGTCATTCCGGGCTTTATCTGCGAGAGCGGCATGACTGGCTCGGTCGGGACGAATTTCTGCGGCTTTTCGGCGGCGCAGGCGCCCGCGCAGAGCGCGAAGGCGAGGACGAGCGCCGCCGCTATGGCTGTCAATCTTTTCATCTTATGGAATCTCATCTCCGTTACTGTTTTTTGTCGCTTTTCAGGAAGCGCAGGTAGGCGATTATCAGCTCGTCGATGCTGCCGTCGAGGACGGCCTGGACGTTGCCTATCTCGCAGCCCGAGCGGTGGTCCTTCACGAGCTGGAAGGGCTGGAGCGTGTACGAACGTATCTGGCTGCCCCATGCTATCGACCTTTTTTCGCCCTGGATGCTGTCGAGCTGCTCCTGCCGCTCGCGCATCATGCGCTCGAAGAGCTTGGAACGCAGGACCTGCATCGCCGTCGCGCGGTTCATGTGCTGCGAGCGCTCCGTCTGGCAGGATACTATTATCCCAGTCGGGATGTGCGTAATGCGCACCGCCGAGTCGGTCATGTTGACGTACTGGCCGCCGGCGCCGCTCGAGCGGAAGGTGTCCATCTTGAGGTCCTCGGGGCGTATCTCTATCTGCACGCTTTCTGGCAGGACGGGCACGACTTCGACGGAGGCAAAGCTCGTGTGGCGGCGCTTCGCGGAGTCGAAGGGCGATATGCGCACGAGGCGGTGGACCCCCTGCTCGCCCTTGAGGTAGCCGTAGGCGTAGTCGCCGGATACGGAGAAGGTCACGCTCTTGATGCCGGCCTCCTGGTCTGGAAGTTCGTCGATGACCTTCACCGCGTAGCCGCGCGTCTCGGTCCAGCGCATGTACATGCGGCAGAGCATCTGCGCCCAGTCCTGCGAGTCGAGGCCGCCGGCCCCCGCGTGTATCGTCATTATCGCGTCCCCCGCGTCGTACTCGCCGTCGAGAAGGACGAAGGTCTGGTAGTCTTCTATCGTTTTTGAAAGTTTTTCGGCGCGCGAGTAGAATTCTTCCTCCAGCTCGGCGTCGGCCTCCTCGGCCAGAATTTCCGCTATCGCCGATATTTCGTCAAGCTCGCCGCTCATTTCGGAGACCTTGTCGAGCTTGTTCTGAAGGCGCGAAAGCTCGCGCGTGACCTCCTGCGAGCCCTCTGAGCCCCAGAAGTCCGGCTTTTCCGTTATTTTGCGAAGTTCTTCGATTCTTGTCTCTGACGCGGGCAGGTCAAAGACTCTCACGCAGCTCATCGAACGATGAACGCAGGTTTGTAATGACGGTCGACGTTGGAAGCGAAACCATCGATTACCCCTCCCCAATATACAAATTAACCTTTATTATAACCTCACCGGCGCAAAATCGTATATAATCTAGTGGATTTTTAGACGAGGAGGAAACGCGCGATGGCGAAAAACGCAGGCGAGGAGACAAGCAGGACGAAGCTGTTTGAGCTGCTGATCGAGAACCCGGGCGAGGTCGTTTCAAGCTCGCGCGTGACGGAGCGCCTCTCCGCGTCGCGCCAGGCCGTATTCAAAGCCGCCTGCGCTCTGCGCGACGAGGGGCTGCCGGTCGAATCGCTGCCGCAGAAGGGCTACCGCCTCGGCGACATGGAGGCCGTGCAGGCGCTCGCGCCGACGGCCGTGGAATATTTTCTTCGCGCGAACCCGCTTTTCAAAAAATTTCTTTATTTCCAAGAGGCAGACACAACGCAGAGCGTCATAAAAAGCCTCGCGCGGCAGGAGGCTCCGGCCGGGATAGTCGCGTGCGCCGAAACGCAGAGCGCGGGGCGCGGGCGGCGCGGCCGCAGCTGGGCCGGAACGCCGGGGAAGAACCTCACCTTTTCCGTCCTTCTGCGCCCGAAGCTTAAGCCTGGCGAGGTGCAGCTGCTGAACCTCGCGGCGGGGCTCGCGGTAAAAGAGACGTTGCGCGCGATGTACAACATACCGACCGAGCTGAAATGGCCGAACGACATACTCTGCCGCGGGCGCAAAATGTGCGGCATTCTCAGCGAGGCGGCCGGCGAGCCGGACCGGATATACTACGCCGCGACCGGCATCGGCCTGAACGTGAACATGGAGACAGACGACCTGCCGCCGGAGCTGCGCGAAGTCGCGACCTCGGCGCTGATAGAGAGCGGCATGAGACTGCCCCGATGGCGCGTGCTCGTGACGCTGCTCGGCTCCTTTGCGCGATATGCGGAGCTGCTCGACACGAAGTCCGGCGGCGCGGTGCTGCTTGCGATATACAGGCACGAGTGCGACACACTCGGCAAAGAGGTAAAGGTCATACAGGACGACGAAACCTTCACGGGGCGCGCGAAGAGCGTGACCGCCGAGGGGGCGCTCGTCGTCGAGATAAATTCCGAAGAAAAAATATTCGCCGCGGCGGACGTGCAGCATCTGCGCGCGGTATAGGAGTGGTGGAGATGCGGCTGACGGAACGCGCGCGCACAAGCGGCTGAGCGGCGAAGATAGCTCCGGCGGAGCTTGACAAAATTCTGAGGGGGCTGCCGGTCCTCAAGACCGACAGGCTGCTCGCCTCGTGGAACCATGGCGAGGACGCGGCGCTGTGGAAGATAACCGAAGATAGGATAGGGATACTGACGATAGACTTTATAACGCCGGTCGTCGACGATCCGCGGCGCTTTGGAGAGATCGCCGCGGCGAACTCGCTGAGCGACGTCTACGCGATGGGCGGCGAGCCGCTGATCGCGCTCAACGTCGTATGCTTCCCGACCTCGTGCGAGCCCATCTCCGTCCTTCAGGAAATACTGGACGGCGGAGCGCACAAGATAATCGAGGCAAACGCGATGCTCGCGGGCGGACACAGCGTGCAGGACGAAGAGCCGAAGTACGGCCTCGTCGTATTCGGCGAGGTGGACGCCAAGGCTATGTGGACCGTAGGCACGGCGCGCGAGGGCGACAGCCTGCTGCTCACAAAGCCCGTCGGCACCGGCATCGCGGTGACGGCGATAAAGGCGGGGCTTTTCGCGCCCGAAAACGTGAAGGCAGCCGAAGAAAACATGGCGAAGCTGAACGCCGTGCCGCCGCTCTTCCCGAAGGAGCTGCGCGAAAAGGTGCACGCCTGCACCGACCTGACTGGCTTCGGCCTCGGCAGCCACGCGCTCGACCTCGCGTCGCCGCACACGTCGCTCGAAATAGACTGCTCGAAGGTGCCTCTGCTTCCCGGCATCGGCGAGATGGCGAACATGGGGCTTATTCCCGCGGGCTCTTACGAGAACAAAAAATACGTCGGCGGCAGGGTGATAAATCAGTCGCCGCTCGGACGCTTCGCGGAGGATATAGTCTTCGACCCGCAGACCTCCGGCGGGCTGCTCATCGCCGCGCCGCGCGAGGCCTGCGAGGAGATGCTCCCAATCCTGCGCGCGAACGGCTTCGAGCGTTCAGAGATAATCGGAAGGTTCGTCGCGGGAGACGAGAAGCTCTACCTGAAGTAAAAAAAAAAAGAAAGCACGAAAAAAGCGGGCCTTGTTGAAAGACCCGCTTTTATATCGCCTTCATAACGGCTTGCGTCTGACGCCTTAGAACGCTACCGCGACCGCGAGAATTACCGCCATCGGGACTGCGATCTTCGCGCAGAGAGCGGCGGCCTTGCTGAAATCGTTGCCGTAGAGCATGCCGCGCGTCATGCCGTTCACCTTCATGCCCTCGCCCGCGGTCTCCTGCGGATTTATTATCGTCTTTCTTACTTCGTTCATTGCTGCGCACCTCTTTTTCAAAATCAGCGCCCCTTATCGGGCGGCACATATTATTGCAGAGGACGCGCGCTTTCGCCACCCCTCCGTCAAAGCTGCGGGGCCGTTTCGCTTTAATCATTAATCCGAATGGAAAATCCCGCTTTAATTATTATGGCGTTCAAAACCCTTTCTGATATAATCAAATCGGAGATTTCCGAAAAGGCGGAGGATGAATGGACGACTACAGAATAACCCTCGACAATACGGACCGGCGGATACTCGCGATACTTCAGGAAAACGCGAGGACGGCCTTCACTGAGATAGGCCGCGCCGTCGGACTCACCTCCCCCGCCGTCAAGGAGCGCGTCGTGCGCATGGAGCAGGCGGGGCTTATAAAATCCTACCGCGCCGACATCGACTATACGATGCTCGGACGCCAGCTCCGCGCGATGGTCATGCTCAAGGTCAAGAGCTACGACAGGCTGACAGAAAGGCACAACGTCTCGATTGTCAGGAAGATAGACGGCGTGGTGCGCGCGTGGGACGTGACGGGCGACGTCGAGTGCATCGCCGACGTGGCGGTGCCGTCGATGAAGGAGCTTGACGCAGTCCTCGCGAAATTCTCCGCGCTAGGCTTCGCGACGACGACCTACCTCGTGCTCGAGGACACGGGCGAGCTTCCGGCCTCCCCCGGCGGCGGCAAATAACCGATTCATACGAAAATCCAGGACGGGAAAAATAAATCACGGGCGCGGAGTCACCACACGCCCGTTGATTATTTGTCGCCGCCGGTGCATGACGGCGAGAGTTTTGAGGTGTTGCTCCGGGCGGCCGCGTTTCCCCTAAAACGCCTTCGCCCCGAGGCGGCTGTAAATATATCAAAAAAATTTTTTCGCCGCCACGCAGAGACGAAAGCGTCTCGCCCCGTTTTTCAACAAAATTAAATTAAATCGGCCGCGGCGCTTTAATTCTTTTTCCGCCTTCTCCGCGGCTGCCGCGCGCGCTCTGGTATAATCAGACGCGGTTATTTTTTCTGCGAAAGGCGGGCGGCGCGGTGCGCGAAAGGACTATACAGCTTGACGAGACGGATTGGCGCATAATAAGGGCTCTCAGGGAGAACGCAAGGGCGACCTTTACGGAGATAGGGCGCGCCGTCGGCCTGACCTCTCCAGCCGCGCGCGAGCGCGTGCGGCGCATGGAGGAGGCGGGGCTGATAGAGGGCTACCGTCCGGTGTTCAACTACTCCGTGATGGGCTTCGGCATAAAGGCGATAATCCTGATGAAGTCGAAGAGCGACTCCCGCGTTGCCGAAAAGCATTACTTCCGCCTGCTCCCCGCCGTGCGCGAGCTGGAGGGCATTGTGCGCGCGTGGGACGTGACTGGCGACGTCGTCTGCATAGCGGAGGCCGCCGTGCCTTCGATGAAGGAGCTGGACGAGCTTCTTGACAAGCTGCACCACCTCGAGCTTCACACAACGACCTATATAGTTTTCGAAGACACGGGCGAGCTTCCGGCCTTTCCGCCGGAGGCCGCGAAATAACACGCGGCGGCGCTGCGGCATAAAAGACAC
>UQVV01000130.1 GCA_900544635.1 uncultured Cloacibacillus sp.
ATTTGAAATTGTCATGACCCGGGCGGTCCCGATACCTCATTCAGAAAGGAACAAAACGATCATGGAAGAAAAACAAACCGCACCCGCGCTTACCCTGGAGCCAGACCTCTCTGTTCCCGCCGTTCCCACACTGACGCTGGACCCGGAGCCCGCCCCCCCTGCGCAGGAGGAAAAGAAACCTGCAGTGGAGCCGGAGCCCATGGACGCGGGCCTTTCGCCCGAAGAGAAAAAGGCAGTGGACGAATTCGCGGAAAAAATCGACCTGCGCAATTCCACGGTGGTGCTGCAGTACGGCGCGGCCAGCCAGAAAAAAGTGGCCGATTTTTCCAGCAGCACGTTGGAAAATATCCGCACCAAGGACCTGGGCGAGGTCGGCGAGATGGTCACGGGCCTGGTGACGGAGCTTAAGAGCTTCGACGCCACCGAGGAAGCGCCCAAGGGCATCATGGGCTTTTTCCGCAAGGCCACCAATTCGCTGGATACCTTTAAGGCGAAGTATGCCAAGGTGGAGACCAACGTGGATAAGATCGAGGCTGTGCTGGAGGGCCATCAGGTACAGCTTCTGAAGGATATCGCCATGCTGGACAAAATGTACGAGATGAACCTTGTGTATTTCAAGGAGCTGACGATGTACATTCTGGCCGGTAAGAAAAAGCTGGCGGAGGTGCGCGCAAACGAATTGCCCGCCCTGATCGAAAAGGCGAAAAAATCAGGCCTGCCCGAGGACGCTCAGGCAGCCAAGGACCTGGACGATATGTGCACGCGCTTTGAAAAGAAGCTGTACGATCTGGAGCTGACGCGCAACATCTCGGTGCAGATGTCCCCGCAGATCCGCCTGATCCAGTCCAACGACACGATGATGGCGGAAAAAATCCAGACCTCTATCGTCAACACCATTCCCCTGTGGAAGAGCCAGATGGTGCTTGCGCTGGGTCTGGCCCATTCCCAGCAGGCCATTGAGGCGCAGCGTGCCGTTACAGACATGACCAACGAGCTGCTGAAGAAAAACGCGGCCACGCTCAAGCAGGGTACCATCGCTGCGGCAAAGGAATCTGAGCGCGGCATCGTGGACATCGAGACGCTGCAGCAGACGAACCGCAGCCTGATCGAAACGCTGGACGAGGTCGTGAAGATCCAGAACGAAGGCAGAGAGAAGCGCGCTGCGGCCGAAACGGAGCTGGGCCGCATCGAGGGCGAGCTGAAAGCGAAGCTGCTGGAGATCGCCCGCTGAGTTTGTACTTGTGACGGGAATAAGAGAAAATGCGGGAGGATAGCGTGAAAAACTGGAAAGAAAACCGTGCGCTGGCCTGCGTGATGCTGGCGGCTGCCATTTTGGGCGGTACTTTCGGCATCGGCGGGGCCAAGCTGAGCAGCGCGGCCCGCAGCGTGAATGAGGCATACGCGCAGAATATCGCGGGGGACCTGGCGCTGCGCGCCGCCGAGACGCTTGCGCCATTTCTTCGCCTTTTCTATAAATTCGTGCGAGCCGCAGAGCATCGAGCCGAGCGGCGCGCCGAGCCCCTTCGAGAGGCAGAACTGCACGGAGTCGACCTCTTTCGTAAACTCGCTGACCTCGACGCCGTACTTGACCGCGGCGTTGAAGATGCGCGCGCCGTCGAGGTGGACGTGGAAGCCGAGGCGGCGGCCTTCGCGGGCCGTGCGCGCGAAGCGCTCCGGCGAGACCGCTATGCCGCCCGTGTAGTTGTGCGTGTTTTCGAGCGCGAGCATGGTCGTCTCGGGGTGGTGTATGTCGCCGTCGGCCCTGTTCGCGGGCGCGAGCTCCTCGGGCGCGGGGATGCCGCTGTCGTCGTTGAGCGGGTAGGGGCAAAGGCCCGCTATCGCGGAGAGGCCGCCGACCTCGGAGCACCATACGTGCGAGCGCTTGCCCGCGAGGACGCTCTCGCCCTGGCGTCCCGCCGCGACGAAGGCGAGCAGGTTGCCCATCGTGCCGGAGCAGGCGTATATCGCCGCCTCTTTTCCGGTTATCTCCGCCGCGTATTCGCAAAGCGCGTTCGACGACGGGTCGTCCCCGTAGATGTCGTCGCCGACGGCGGCGCTCGCTATCACTTTGCGCATCTCCTCCGAGGGGCGCGTTACGGTGTCGCTTCTGAAGTCCATTATTTTATGCATCGTTTATCCTCCGTTCTTAATTTTTATATGCTTTGGATAATTTTCGTCCGTCTTATTATCTTACGCCGAGCCTCGCCCACGGCAGGAAGTCCTCGCTGACCGCCATGCCGATGTCGGCGCTGTGGTCGCCGGTGCCGTGGAAGTCGCTGCCCGCCGTCGCGTAGAGGCCGAAGCGCTGCGCGAGCGCGAGGTGGCGGAAGGTCGTCTCCGGGCTGTTAGCGCCGTAGACCGCCTCTATGCCCCAGAGGCCGAATCTCTTGAGCCGCGCCACAAGCTCCTCGAGCCCCGCGTCGTCGAGCCTGCACTGCGCGGGGTGCGCGAGCACCGCTACGCCGCCCGCCTCGCGTATGAGCGCGATGCATTCCTCCGGCTCTATCCTCTCGCGCGAAACGTATGCCTTGGCCCCTCTGTCCAGATACTTTATGAAAGCGTCGCCTATCGAGAAGGCGTAGCCCTTGTCGACCAGAAGCTGCGCGATGTGCGGACGCGCGAGCACCTCGCCGTTCGTCAGCGCCTCCGCCTCCTCGATGCGCACGGGGATGCCGAGCTTGTTCAGCTTCTCGAAAATCCGCGCGTTTCTCTCGCTGCGCTTCCGCCGTATATCCTCGAGCCGTTTTTCGAGATTTCCGGCGCCGGGCGTGATGCGGTAGCCGAGTATGTGCAGCGTGTACGGCGCTGCTGCGGAGAGCTCTATGCCGCAGAGGCCGCGGACGCCCTCGCGCTCGCAGGCCTCCATAAAGACCGGCAGCCCCGACGTAGTGTCGTGGTCAGTAAGCGCGAGCAGCGCGAGGCCGCGCTTTTTAGCCGCCGCGGCGAGCTGCTGCGGCGTGTATCTGCCGTCGGAAAAACGGCTGTGAACGTGCATATCAATCAGAATCATAGTCATCTGTTTCCTCTGTGCTTTCAATTTCAAACATATACAGCTCGTGGGCGAGTATCATCGCCGCGAGCGAAAGCTTCGCCGCGTCCTCCTGCGTGAAGGCCCCCGACGAGGCCGACTCCAGCTGGAGCACGCCGAGCTTCTCGCCGTGCGCAGAGAGCGGCACGGAAACTATCGAAGCCGCGTCGCGGTCCATCGGCTGGTCGTGCGCGGTAGATACGCGGTCTACAACCATCGGCTTGCCCGATGCGTAGACCTTCCACGGCGTGCCGCCGTTCCTCTTGAGCCGCTTCGGCGCTTCGCCGAAATGCGCCGGGATGTAGAGGCTGCCGTCCTCCTTCGCGAGGATTATAAAGACCGCCTCGTCGGGAGCCATGCTCTGAAGCTCCTCCCACGCGCGGTCAATGAACGCGCCGTAGTCCGGCGCCTGCGCGACGCCGGCGGCGAACGCCTCGAACGACGGGATGAGCCGCTTCGCCCTGTCCCTGAAATAGAACAGATATGCGCTTATCGTAAAAAAGAGCGCGAAAACCGACGCGGCCTCAAGCCACGAAAAAACTCCCGCGACCGCGACGACCACCGCCGCGCCCGCGCAGAGCACGAGATTCGTCTTGTAAGGCCAGCGGCCGGCCTCGTTCAGCCCGATGAACGCCGCGACTAAAATCGCCGTGAAAAACGGAAAGGAGTTGAAAACGCAGCTGAAAACCGAACCCGCCGCGAGAAAGAGCACCCACAGCGCGGAGGGCCAGAAACGGCGCGGCCGAAAGACCGGCGCCGTCCTGCGCTTACCATTTCTCAAAATGCAGTTCCTCTCCGCCGAGCGTCATAATCCAGATGCCCTCGTCCGTGGCGAAAGCCGCACTCTCCGGGTCGCGTCCCTTCGGAATCGTCGTCGAGCCGGGGTTCAGGAAAATCGTCCCCTCCTCGCGCACGAGAGAGCCGACGTGCGTGTGACCCGAAATAGCGAGATCCACCTTGTTGTAAAGCGCCATCTCGCGAAGCAGCGGGAAATTGTCGCCGTGCATCATGAGGATTTTCCTGCCGTGCCACGTCGCCGAAACAATCGGATGAAACTCCGGCTTCAGCACCATCATGTCCACCGGCGCGTCGCAGTTGCCCGTCGAGATAAGCACCCTGCCGCCGTCGAAATAAAAATCGTTGATCGCCTCGGCGAGATCCGCCGGCGTATAGCCGCCCGGGATGCTGTTGCGCGGCCCGTGATAAAGCACGTCGCCCGCGTGCAGCACCGTCTTCACCTCCGGCCCGAAAAGCGCAAGCGCGCGCTTCCACGCCGGGAAGCTGCCGTGCGTGTCGGAGAGTATGCCGATCTTGCTGTCTTCTATGACGTAAACGGACAACACAATCCATCCCTTCTCTTAGAATGACGGTTTATATTATAATTCAGAGCGGCTGGAAAGATAAACCGCAAGGGGGAACAATTTAATGGAACTCGACATAAAAAACCTCGGAGACCAGGACATGAAGCAGCTCGTCAAATCTCTCGAGCTCGTCTCGGCGCGCGTGCTCGACTCCGTCGTGCGCGCGAGCCAGCTCGCGAGCGCGGCGACGCCCGAAATGCAGGCGCTCTTCGCCGAATGGGTCGGCTGCCTCGGCGGCGAGCTCACGCGCGCGGTCGAAGAGAAAGGCGCGATAAATCCCGACGAGCTTGCCAAAACCATCGGCGTCACGCCCGCGACGGTCATCTCCCTCGCGCTTGCGCTCCACCGCGAAGGCGCGATAAAAATCACAGAGCTCAAGGCCGAGCCGTCGAACGGCGTCAACACGGAAATCTGCGGCTGCCTCCGCCGGAATTGAAAATCATCGTAGACGCCGACGCCTGCCCGCGCGGCGCGCTCGCTTCCGCCGCGTCGCTCGCGGAGCGCTACGGCGCACGGCTCGTCACCGTCGCGGGCTTCGACCACGTCATCGACTCGCCGGAGCACGTGACCGTCGGCGACGATCCGCAGGAGGCCGACATAAAAATAATCAACCTCACGCGCGCGGGCGACGCCGTCGTAACGCAGGACATCGGCCTCGCCGCCGCCGTCCTCGGCAAAAAAGCGGCGGCGCTTCACCCGTGCGGCTTCGAGTACCGCGAGGAAACCATCGCCGCGGCGCTCGAAGAACGCGAAATAAAGGCAAAATACCGCCGCGCCGGCGGCCGCACCAAAGGCCCGCCGAAACGCACCAAAGAAGACGACGAACGCTTCGCGTCGCGCCTCGAACAAATTCTGCGCCGCCTCGCAAAAGACAACGCCGGGTAACAAAACGCGCGGTGCGCAGACAACCGCGCCCGCGGACCATAAGCTCACATAAAAACCCCGGAGCCCTCGCACCCCGCGCCGCGTCCAGGAAAATCAAAAAATTCAGCAGCCCTGCGCATCATGAAAAGCGCCGAAACGCAGCCTTCGCGCAAAATAGCGGAAAAGTGCTATCATAAACACATCTTTTAGCACCACCGTCGCGTCCCCCGCGGACGCGTGAGTTGAAACATAGGAGGTAATTGGTAATGAAACGAAGAAAAAGTCGCGTCCCCCGCGGACGCGTGAGTTGAAACCACCGCGGAACAGCAT
>UQVV01000131.1 GCA_900544635.1 uncultured Cloacibacillus sp.
GCTTAGAGAAAATCCGAACTTTCATAGTATAATGGTAAAGGTCAGTTTGCGCTTGACTTTCGCGGGGAATGGGCTATGATATTGATAATGATTTTGATTTAGAATATCAACGGCAGAAAGGTGATCAATATGGTAATCGACGCGAAAATGGAACAGGCTCTTAACGGACAGATTCAGGCTGAATTTGAATCTGCGTATCTATATCTCTCGATGTCGACCTGGTTCGAGGCGAACGACCTTCCCGGATGCGCCCATTGGATGAGGAAGCAGGCCGGCGAAGAGCAGGAGCACGCGATGAAGCTTTATAAGTACGTCGTTTCACGCGGCGGCCGCGTTGTGCTCGGCGCGATAGCCGAGCCGCGCAGGGACTGGCAGAGCGCGACCGAGGTTTTCGAGCAGACGCTCGGACATGAGGAGAAGGTCACGCAGCTCATCTACGGGCTCGTCGAGCAGGCCGAGGCGATGAAGGACCACGCGACGCGCGAGATGCTCGGCTGGTTCGTCAACGAGCAGGTCGAGGAGGAGGAGACCGCGGCGGCGATCCTCACGAAGTTCAGGAAGCTCGGCGAGACGCCGATTTCTCTCTCGATGATAGACAAGGAGCTCGCGGCGAGATAAAACCGCAAATATACGGCGACAAGGTGCGCGGCGCACGCCGCGCACAAATTTTATCCGGGGGGTGCGGATTATGGAACAGACTTTGGACATGAAGGCGCTTTTTTCTCTCACCTACGGCATGTATATCGTGAACACGGCGGAGGGCGGCCGGCTCAACGGGCAGATAGCGAACACCGTGATGCAGATAACCTCCGAGCCGCTCTGCGTGGCGACCTGCCTCAACAAGGCGAACCTCACGACGGAGCTTATACAGAAGAGCGGAATTTTCTCCGTCGCGGTGCTCGAAGAGGATGTGCCGATGACCTTCATCGGACAGTTCGGCTTTAAGTCCGGGCGCGACATCGACAAGTTCGCCAACGTGCAGTACGAGCTGGGGCCGACGGGCGCGCCGCTCATAAAGGACTGGTCGATAGCCGCCTTCGACGCGAAGGTCGTCCGGACGCTCGAGATGCCGAGCCACGTGCTTTTCGTCGGCGAGGTGCAGAGCGCGCTGTGGTTCAAGGAGGCCGCGCCGCTGACCTACGCGGGCTACCATCTCGTGAAAAAGGGCAAATCGCCCAAGACCGCGCCGACCTTCGGCTTCAACGCGCTCAAGTAACGCCGTGAAGCCGCTTGAAACACGCGAGTCCCGCATTGCGAGCCGCGGCATATTTGAAAAGATTTACGAGGACTACAACAGGCGCGAGTACGTCTCGCCCGACCCTCTGCAGTTTTTATACGATTACGAAGATACAGTCGACCGCGAGGCCGTCGGGCTGATAGCCTCGGGTCTCGCCTACGGACGCGTCGCGCATATATTGAAGAGCGTTTCGCGCGTCCTCGATACGCTCGGGCCTCACCCCGCGGAGTATCTGAAAAGCACGTCCTACCGCGACCACGAGGCGGCGCTCTGCGGCTTCGTCCACCGTTTCACGGGCTGCGCGGAGATTTGCGCGTTCCTCGACGCGATAGGCGCGGCGCTGCGCGAGCACGGCTCGATAGAAAATCTGTTCCTCGCGGGCTGGCGCGGCGACATGGCCGAGGCGATGGAGAATCTCGCGCTCGCCTTCTGCCGCTACACGGGGCAGGACAATCTGTATTTGCTGCCGCGCCCTTCGAAGGGCAGCGCCTGCAAGCGCATGGCGCTCTTCCTGCGCTGGATGGTGCGGCGCGACGACGTTGACCCGGGCGGCTGGCACAACGTCTCTCCCGCCGATTTGCTGATACCGCTCGACACGCACATGTTCAACATATCCTCGACGCTCGGCCTCTGCTCTATGAAGAGCGCGAGCGGAAAGGCCGCGGCGGAGATAACGCGGAACTTCAAGGACGTTTCTCCCGACGACCCCGTGAAATACGACTTCGCGCTGACGCGCTACGGAATCCGCGAGGAGATGACGGTCGAGGAGCTTTTCGCAAAGTGGCACATGGAAAGATGACGGACGAAACGGCGCGCTCCGGCGCGCCTTTTTCGTGCGCGCCGCCGCCCGCCGCGCGATTTACCGCGCGCGCCGCGGATGATATAATCGGCGTAAGTTTATAAAAGGAGGCTGCGGCAATGGCTAATTCCGTTCTTCCATACTGGGATCAGAACATAGACCTCGACATCGCGCCGTGGGTTCCTTACGGCAAGGATTACTCTCCGGTCACGGTCAACTCTCTCTGCAATCCGACGCTCGGCGGCCTCGCCGGGCTCGCGCTCGAGATGAAGAGCGAGTTTCTATACATGAGGAGCTTTCAGAACGGCAGCATCGGCACGATGGCGCGCCAGAACATCATTGACCCCGTGAGAAACAGCTCGATAGAGCTGGGCTTCACGATGGTCTTCGCCTATTCGGAGCAGCTCGAGCAGTCCGTGCTGCGCCTGCTGCACAAATACCCCGGGCTGATGGCGGGGCTGACGCTCTGCGATATATGGCGCGAGAACGTCCTTGTGGACGAGTGCAAGGTCCTCATGCTGGTAGACGAGGACCCGTTCTTCAACGAAACGGACTTCATAGAGGCGCTCTACAAAACCTTCCAGAACGCGGCGGGGCGCGAGAACTCAAACCTTTCGTTCTTCGCGGAGAAGTTCGGCTACAAACGCTTCTCGATAAGCTACGAGACCGACGACCTGCTCCAGATGCGCATAACGCAGGCGCTCTTCGACCTCGAGCTCGACGCGACGAAGGAAGTCGTCGGCCCCGTGCCCGAGCTCAAAGTCCCGCCGATGCCGTCGCTGAAGTAACGCCGCGCGGAATACAGGAAGATATGAGAAAAGCCCCGCGCTTGCGGGGCTTTCGCTTTTGTCCGGAATCTGCGCGTCGCGTCGCCGTTATAGTGTTTTTACTTTATAACCAAACTTATGTCGCCCCTGAATGCCTCTGTCAGGGGCCTCTGTCATAAAACGTTAGAGACAGCAAAGTGACTCATTAGCTTCGTATATGTCTCTAACGATTAGGATGGAGGCCATGGACAGAAGATTTCCAGGGCGACATAGTTTCTGTTAGAAGTTTAGCAAGCTTACGGCTTCACCGCCGTAATCAGCGCGCTTGACGAGACGCCCTCTATCGCGGCGACGTCTTCGTCGGTGAGGTCGTTCACCGTGCTTTTGACGACTTCTATGTTTATCTCGTGCGGCTTCGTTATCGTGACGTTCACCTGCTCGAAGCCGGCGCGGCGCAGCTTCGCGGCGTACTCTTCCGACGGAAGAGCGCCCGCTATTCAGCCGGACCACGCCGCGGGGCTCTGCTTCAGCTTTTCTGGGACGGGCTTGTTGAGCACCACGTCGGAGACGCAGAAGCGCCCGCCGCCCGTCAGCACGCGGAAGGCCTCCGCGAAGACCTTGTCCTTGTCGGGCGAGAGGTTTATCACGCAGTTCGAGATGAGCACGTCGGCGCCGCCGTCGTGGAGCGGTATGTCCTCGATGTAGCCGCGCAGCAGCGTCACATTGCGCAGGCCGAGCTTGTCGAGATTGCGCCGCGCGCGGTCGTGCATCGCCTTCGTCATGTCGAGGCCGTAGACGTGTCCGCCGGGGCCGACGCGCTTCGCGGCGAGTATCATGTCCATGCCCGCGCCGCTGCCGAGGTCGAGCACGCGCTCGCCCTCCTTCAGCAGCGCGGCGCGCACCGGGTCCCCGCAGCCGAAGCTCGCCGCCCCCGTCTCGCGCGCATCCTCGTCGCTGTAGTTGCCGGCGGTCATGTCGCTTATGTCGACGCCGCCGCTCGAGACGGAGGTGATAGCCTCCGTGTACGCCTGCCTTACCTTTTCGCGAATATCGTCCATCGCCCGCACCCCCGCGTTTTTTGCAGCTTTTTGCATAATTTTACGCGGGCGCGGATTTTTGCGTAAGAGAGTATATCTATTCGCCCGGGCTAATCGTATTCTTCGAGTATCGAAAGCAGCTTTTCTTCGTCGATGTTGCCGCCCGAGATGATTATGCCGGTCTTGCGGCCGTTTATCGGGGCTTTGCCTGCGAGCAGCGCCGCGACGCCGACGGCTCCCGCGCCCTCGACCTGCTGGTGGTGCTCGCGGTGCATGAAGGCTATCGCCGCGGCTATCTCGCGCTCCGTCACTTCGATGATTCCCGTGACGCGCTGCTTCGCGAGCGAAAGCATGCTCTGCGGTATCGCGCCGGAGAGGCCGTCCGCAATCGTCGGCGCGAGCGTGAATTCGCCGCCGACCTTGCCGCTTTCCCACGAGACCACCCACGGGTTCGACGCCTCGGACTGCACGCCCCAGACCTCGGCCTTCGGCGCGAGCGCCGCCGCGGCTATCGCCGTGCCGTTGAGCAGCGCGCCGCCGCCCGCCGGGACGAGCAGCAGCTCTATGTCCGGCTCGTCTGCGAGGAATTCGACGCCAGCCGTGCCCTGCCCGGCTATGACGTCCGAATCCTCGAAGGGCGATATGAAGGTCATGCCGCGCTCCGCCGCGAAGGCGCGCGCCTCGCCCTCTGCGAAATCGTAGTCGCCGTCCGCGACGACGAGCTCGACCCATTCGCCGCCGAGACGGCGTATAGCGGTCTTCTTCGTCTCGGGGCAGACGTCGGGGACGTATATCCACGACTTCGCGCGCAGCTCCGCCGCCGCCTTCGCGACGCCCTGCGCGTGGTTGCCGCTCGAACAGGTTACGACGCCGCGCTCGAGCGTCTCGCGTGAGAGCGAGAACATTTTGTAGAATGCGCCGCGCACCTTGAACGAGCCGCAGATCTGCTGGTTGTCGAGCTTGAGGACCACCGGCGCGCCGGCTCTCTCGCTGAGCGCGAAAGAGTATTCCGCCGGCGTGCGCCTCACGCGGTTCCTGAGAAATTTGCTGGCTTTCATTACGTCGGTTATAGTCGGTTCTACCGGAAGTCTTTCCATGCGTTCATCTCCTTTTGAGCGTTTGTTATATAATATTATGCCGACGATGTAATTGTAACATGACGCGCCGCGCGGCGCGCCGGTAATGTACGCCGTCATCTTTTGTTTGGGAGTGTTTCGCATGACGGGGGAGAAGGAAAGATTCCCGCTGCTGAGAGTCAGGACGGACAGGATAGAGCATAACGGACGGCGGCTCGCCGCGGACTGCGCGGCGCACGGCGTGAGCGCCTGGGGCGTGTCGAAGGGGATTTCCGCCTTCGCCGAGGTGGCGCGCGCCTTCGAGGCCGCGGGCATAGATACGATAGCGGACAGCCGCGTCGCGAACATGCGCAAGATGCGCGAGGCCGGCGTGCGCGCGAAGTTCGCGCTGATACGCATACCGATGTACTCGGAGCTCGCCGAGGCCGCCGAATTCTGCGACTACGTGCTCGTCTCGGACGCGGGCGTGACGGCGGAGCTCGCGCGGATATGCGAGGAAAAACGCAAAAAACCTGCGGCGCGCCGTTTTCACAACGATACAAAAACAAGACGAAAGCCGTAAACGCGCCAGTCGCGCGCGGCCTTCGCCTTATTTCC
>UQVV01000132.1 GCA_900544635.1 uncultured Cloacibacillus sp.
CATCGACAGAGTGGCCGCGCTTCCCGTTATGAAACCCGCCATGCAGATTACCGCGGAGTCGCCCAGCGCGAAGGTGAAGCCCGCGAGCGCGCCCGTCAGCTCGACGAGCGCGTCGTTTATGCCGAGCACCATCGAGCTGATGTACTGGAGCCGCTCGTCGTCGATCATGGCGATGAGCGCCTGCTCGTGCTCCTCCTCCTGCTTGAATATCTCGAGCGCCACGGGCGCGGCCTCGGCGATTTTCGCGTACTCGGCCTGAGCCTTCTGCTCGCCCGTCTCCATCATGTTTATGACGAAGGTGAGGCCGAAGAGCAGGCCGCACAGTCTGTAAAGCGTGACTTTGAACATATTCGGCTTAGGCATTTCGCCGGTGAAGCCGCTCCATATCTCGGCGTGCTTCTTCTCCTCGGCCGCGATGCGGGCCAGAGTTTTGCCGTTTTCTCCCTGCACTCGGCGGGCCATGTAGCCGTATATCACATGCTCAGTTATTTCGCCGAGCTGCATCGCCTTTATCGCTGCGAGCGATTGTTCGTTCATGGTGTAAAATTCCTCCCGTTTCCTAGCCTATGCCGCCGAGCATTATGCCGAGCGCCAGGACGAGCAGCGCGATGCCGCAGTACAGATATTTGCCGAGCGGCAGGAGCCACTCCGGAACTGTCCCGCCTCTGCCGAGTCCGATCTGTTCCTTCGCAAAGCGCGGCCCCATTATCCAATAGAAGATGAACGCCGCGATGAACGCGCCGACCGGACAGACGTAAATCGAGACGACGTCCATCCATTCGCCGATGACGTTCCCGTTTTCAAGGAAAACGCCGCAGAGCGCCGCCGCCGTTATGACTAGGCCGACAGATACCGGGCGCGAGAAGCCGAAGCGCTCCTGTATCATCTCTATAGGCGTCTCCAGCAGGTTCACGAGCGAGGTCGCGGCGGCGAAAAGTATCGCCGCGAAGAAAATTATCGCGAACATCATGCCGCCAGTCATCTCGCGGAAAATCATCGGCAGCGTTATGAACATGAGCGGCGGCCCTGAGGCCGGGTCGAGGCCGAAGGCGAATACCGCCGGGATGACGACTATCGCCGCGAGCATGGCCGCGAGCGTGTCGAAGACCGCAATGTTCATCGAGCAGAAGAGCACGTTTTCCTTTTTATCAAGGTACGAGCCGTAGACTATCGTCCCGTTGCCAGCGAGCGAGAGCGAGAAGAAGGCCTGTCCGAGCGCGAAAATCCACGTCTCGGGGTTCAGCAGGTGCTTCGCGTCGGGAAGTATGAAAAGGTACTTGTAGCCCTCGGACGCTCCCGGCATCATCGCGACGCGCACAGCCATGTATATGAACATGACGTAGAAGAGCGGCATCATGACCTTGCAGACGCGTTCGATGCTCTTCGATATTCCCGCCGTCGCCATCGCAAAGCCAGTCGCGAGCGCGAGCATGTGCCATCCGAAGCTGCCGAAATCTCCGCATATTGCGCCGAAGTACGCGCCGACGTCCTCCGCCGCGAACATCGCGCCGGAAAGCGAGCCCCAGAGATAGCGCAGCACCCAGCCCATGATTATCGCGTAGCCGGTCGCCATCGCGAAAGAGCCGACGACGGGGATGAGGCCGATATTTTTCAAAGGCTTGCCGCGCTCCGTGAGCGCCTTGCGGAAGGTCGCGTAAGGGCCGCTGCGCCCCCAGCGCCCGAAGGCTATCTCGGAGACGACGCCAGTGCAGCCGAGCACAACGACGCAGATTATATACGGTATTAGGTACGACGAGCCGCCGTATCGCGCGGCGCGGTACGGGAAGGCCCAGACGTTCGCCATTCCGACCGCCGAGCCGACGCAGGCGATTATGAATCCCCAGCGGCTTCCCCACTGGTCGCGGCTCTCAAGGCCGCCGAAATTTTTATCTTTTCCCAAATGCACCAGTCCCTTCGCAGTTTACCGCGCCGCCGCGGCCCTTCTTATCCAGCCGAGATAGCCGTTCGCCGACTGTCCGATGAAGAACAGTTCTCTGTTTTTGACGTTTTCGGGCAGTTTTTTCAGCTTTTCCATCACAGGGTCGCGGCGCAAAAGCTCCGCGACTGCCTCCTCGCGTCCGGCTTCGGGCGGAAGCTGCGACAAAATCTCAAGCCACAGCTCCATCTGTTTTTTCGCGCGCTCGAAGGCCGGGATATAGTCCGTCAGCCAGCCCGAGTGCGGGAAGCATACTATATCGACATCCTTCAGCGCAAGCAGCTTTTCAAGCGAAGCCATCGCCGTGTCGTAATAAAACTTGTGCGGCGTCGCCGGGCGCGTGAAATAGCTGCCGTCGTCGAGGCGGAACCAGCAGCCCGCCGCCTCGCCCGCGAAGAGTATCCTGCGCCCGCCGAGCTCGTAGATATACGAGCTGTGGTGCGGCGCGTGGCCCGGCGTGTCGATGACGGTGAGGCCGGGAATTTCGTCGCCGTCGCCTAGCATGTTCTCCGCGGGAACGGGCAGCGGCTCGCCGTAAACGTCGCAGAGGCTGCCGAGCGAGGTGCGGCTTCCCGCGATCAGCTTCGACGGGTCTACGAGATGCGGACGGCCCTTCGCTGGCGCGAGCAGCTTCGTATCCGGGTAACGCCGGATGAAATGTCCCGCGCCGCCCGCGTGGTCGAGATGTATGTGCGTGTAGATGAGATAGTCGATCCTGGGATTTCCAAGCTCTTCGAGCCGCGCGAACAGCTCCGGCACGGCGCTCGCCGGCCCAGTCTCGACGAGGATGTTCTGCGCGCGCGCCTCGTCCTTTATGAACCAGCCGTCGAGGAACGACTCAAAGCCGCCTCGCGGTATCGGCAGATTGATTTTATAAAATCCCGGAAAAAGCTCCGAACAAGCCATGATATTACGTCCCTTCAGTAAATTTCCGCCGCGCGCCGACGTAGGGCGCGCAGAATAATTTTAGCGCGAAAGGCGATACGGTACTATAATATCCAAAGCGGAAAATAAAAATTTTCCGGCGACGTAAAGACAAAGGAGAGATAACACTGCCAAAGCTCACGTGGAAACCCGGCACGATGCTCTACCCGCTGCCGCCCGTCATGGTGTCGTGCGGCACGATGGAGAAATCTAACATCATCACCGTGGCGTGGACCGGGACTGTGAACAGCGAGCCGCCGATGACGTACGTCTCCGTGCGCCCCGAGCGCCACTCCTACGCCATAATAAAGGAGCGCGGCGAGTTCGTCATAAACCTGACGACGGAGCGGCTCGTGCGCGCCGCCGACCTCTGCGGAGTCAGGTCTGGCTGCGACCTGCAGAAGTTCCGCTTCTGCCGCCTAACGCCCGCTCCGGCCTCGGCGGTCTCCGCTCCGCTCATCGCCGAAAGCCCGGTAAATATTGAATGCCGCGTTGAACAGCGGCTGGCGCTCGGAAGCCACGACATGTTCCTCGCGAAGGTGCTCGCCGTAGACGTCGACGAAGCCCTGCTCGACGCGAAGGGCGTGCTCCACCTGGAGCGCGCGGGCCTCGCCGCCTACGTCCACGGGCGCTACCGCGCGCTGGGCCGCGAGCTTGGCAAATTCGGATTTTCCGTTCAGAAAAAACAGGAGGCGAAAAGATAAATGCTTAGATGCGCGATATGCCAGAAGCCGCTGCGCGAATGCTGCGACCTCTTCCACGAGGCCACCGACGAAAACGGCGAAACTGTCGTAATCTGCTACGAATGCGCCGAGGAACACAAGATTCCGTTCGAGGACGAGGGCGCGGAAGAGAATTAGCTTCGCCGCCGCATAAAGCCGAAAAAGTATGCGCGGGACGCTTTGTTGGGGGAAGCGTCCCGCGCGCGGTACAGTAGTAAGGGGTTTTTAGACGCTGTATAACAGCTCTCCGTAAGTCGGGTACGGCCAGTATTTTTCCCCGACAAACTTCTCAATTTCGTCGGCCGCCGCGCGCAGCGCGTCCATTATCGGAATGACGCTGTCTTTGTAGTAGACGGCTTTCTCAAGCTCTCCCGCCTCCGGCACGCGGCCGAGGGCTTCTTCGAGCTTTCCCAAATTCATATAGAGCGAGTCGGTGTAGCCGCGCAGGTGCTTGAGCATATTTATCTCCATCGCACAGTCGATATCCGGGCAGGCATCCTTTATTGCGACGGCCGTCTCGCTGAGCCGCTTCAGGTATGTGTACGAGGCCGGGATGATGTCCTTGCGCACCATCTCCGCCATCGTCAGCGCCTCGATGCGTATGACCTTGCAGTAATTTTCGAGGTGTACCTCGCAGCGCGAGCGCATCTCCACTTCCGTAAAGACCTTGTGCTTCGAGAAGAGGGCTATGTTTTTCTCGTCGACGTAGTGCGGCATCGCCTCGGGCGTCGTGCGGTAGTTCGGCAGACCGCGCCGCTCCGCCTCCGCAATCCACGATTCGTCGTAGCCGTTGCCGTCGAAGAGTATGCGCTTGTGCTCGCGTATCGTCTTTCGGATGAGCTCGTTGAGCGCGGCATTGAAGTCCTGCGCGCCCTCGAGCGCGTCCGCGAACTGCTCCAGCTCCTCCGCGACGACGGTGTTGAGCACGATGCAGGGACCAGCTATCGACTGGCTGGAGCCGAGCATACGGAATTCAAATTTGTTTCCGGTGAATGCGAAGGGCGAAGTCCTGTTGCGGTCCGTCGCGTCCTTGCGGAAGACCGGCAGCATGTCGACGCCTATCCTCATGTGGCTCGCGGCGCGCCCATTGTAGGGACGGCCCTCTTCTATCGCGCCGAGTATCTCGGTCAGCTCCGAGCCGATGAACATCGAGATGACGGCGGGCGGCGCTTCGTGGCCTCCGAGCCTGTGGTCGTTCGCCGCAGTCGCGACGGTTGCGCGCAGCATGTCCTGATATTCGTCTACGCCTTTTATTACCGCGCAGAGGAAGAGCAGGAATTGCGCGTTCTCGGACGGCGTCTTGCCAGGGTCGAGGAGGTTCGCGCCTGTGTCCGTGGCAAGCGACCAGTTGACGTGCTTGCCAGAGCCGTTGACTTCGGCGAAGGGCTTTTCGTGC
Source organism: uncultured Cloacibacillus sp. (assembly GCA_900544635.1). GTDB lineage: Bacteria > Synergistota > Synergistia > Synergistales > Synergistaceae > Caccocola > Caccocola faecigallinarum. The sequence continues at coordinate 4,979 of UQVV01000132.1, forward strand.
AGCAGGCAGACGAGGCCGTTGCGGTCCGCGACCTTCTTCATCATCTCCATCGTGAGCTGGTTGTGGTCGCAGCCGATGTTCGTGTCGCTGAATACCGGCGCGAGCTCGTGCTGCGACGGCGCGACTTCGTTGTGCTCCGTCTTCGCCATTATGCCGAGCTTCCAGAGTTCCTCGTCGAGCTCCGCCATGAACTTCGCGACACGCGGCCTTATCGCGCCGAAGTAATGGTCGTCGAGCTCCTGTCCCTTAGGCGGCTTAGCTCCGAAGAGCGTGCGCCCCGTGTAGCGCAGGTCCTTGCGCTTTTTGTAGAGCTCTTTATCTATAAGGAAATATTCCTGCTCCGGGCCGACGGTCGTCGTGACGTGCGCCGCTGAGTTGTTGCCGAAGAGGCGCAGAATGCGCAGCGCCTGCGCGTTGATGACCTCCATCGAGCGCAGCAGCGGCGTCTTCTTGTCGAGCACTTCGCCGCCGTATGAGCAGAAGACGGTCGGTATGCAGAGCGTGTTTTCGTTTATAAATGCGTAG
>UQVV01000133.1 GCA_900544635.1 uncultured Cloacibacillus sp.
GTCGTCGTGCGCAGCTACAGCTGGAAAAATCCGAACGTCCCGATAGTCGCAGAAGCCGAGGTCTCGCACGACGGCTTCGGCGACGTCTACCTCGCGCACGAAGCGGTTGAGACGCAGGCAGACGCGGAGCGCATAGCGAAAATACGCGCCGAAGAGCTGCTCTGTGCGAGCCGCGTCTTCGAAGGCGCCGGCGCCTCTCCGCTCATGCGCCCAGGCGCGGTGTTCACGCTCGACCGCCATTACAACCCCGAGTTCAACCGCGGCTACGTGGTCACGGAGGTCACGCACGAGGGCGCGCAGGAGGCGTTCATATCGATGGGGCTCGGCATACCGATACGCGGCGCGGCGGAGCACCTCTTCTACCGCAACGAATTCCGCTGCATAGAATCAGACACTCCGTACCGCCCTGAGCGAAAAGCGCCGCGCGCGAAGATAACTGGAGTTATGCGCGCCTTCGTCGACGGAGCTGGCAGCGGCGCGCGCGCCGAGACCGACGAGTACGGGCGCTACAAGCTGGTATTCCCCTTCGACATATCGGGCAGGCGCGGCGGCAACGCCTCCTGCTGGATACGTATGTCGCAGCAGCAGGCGGGGCCTGACAGCGGTCTCGCGCTGCCGGTGCAGCCGGGCGTCGAGGCGCTCGTCTCGTTCGAGGAGGGCGACCCGGACCGCCCTTACATCTCGGGAGTCCTCGCAAGCGGCGAGACAGGATCGATCTACGGCTCCGGCAACCAGAACATATCGGGGCTGCGCACGGCGGGCGGCAACCAGATAACGATAAACGACGAGGATAACAAACAGGGAATTTCTATGATGATGCCTACCGGCAGCGGCATCATGATGTCCGCCGGGTCGTCAGACCTTGCAGTAAACGCAACAGATACGGCAGTCGCCGCTACTTCTACGTGCAGCACCGATCTTGCAGGAGTGTTGAAGACCAACCTCTGCGGCTTCCGCTCTGTGACGTGTTCGACGACCGACCCGAAATCACTCACGACATGGGCCTCGACCTGTTCTGCTGTAGGTACCATGTGCTCCGACACTCTCAGCACGCTCAGCAAAGCATTCTCCGGCGACACGTCGAACAGACTCTCGTGGAGCGCCGGAGGAGTCAAGGACGCCATGCTTGTGCTCAACCTTCTGCTCCAGACCATAAATATGGGCATGGGAGCTCAAAGTTCCTATAATATGGCGATGACGGTCAAGGACGACAGTACCGCGACCTCGCTTGTGCAGGCCAAAGCCGGTATTCCTGAGATGCTCGGGCTGGTGTCGAGCCTGCTGCTTCGTCTGTACAGCGCCGGAATAGACACGGCGAACGCATTCGCAGGTGAACCCGCAGGCTACGACGAGGACGGCAACGAGCTACGCTACGACAAGGATCTTAACAAGGTAAGCAAGGCGGCGGCGCAGCGCAGCTACACGACTTCGTCTGCGGCCGCGCTTCTGCCTGAACTGACGTCGATCATAGTTACGATGATCGCCGCCTGTAAACAGGAAAGCAAGCTCGGCGGAATCTCGCTGAATGCAGTGAAGGAAAACGTCAACCTGAACGCCGGAACGACCGTCACGGCGCACGCAGGCGGCAGCATCCTGCTGCACGCGGGAGAGCTGCCCACGGTGGGCGCGCCGCTGAACAACACGCCCGCGCTAGCCGGTACGGACGGAGTTCATGCGGCGCTCAAAAGCGCGGACATTAAAGGAGCGGCTCACTGGGGCGTCGGACGCACGGCGCAAAACGGCGTCGCCGACGACGTCGTCACGGAGGATTTCACTTTCCTGCGCAGCGACGAGAAGATAAACCTGACCGCGCCGCAGCCGCACAAAATCGCCTCTATCGCTGACCTTGTCTACAGCAGGGGTACGAATACGGTCTCTCTCTCCAAGCACGACAGGGTCGATTACGCCGACGAGCGTATCATAGCCCGTGGCGGCTCAAAAGGCGCGACGATGAGCCTGAAACAGAAACAGTGGCTTGGCTACACGCCCTCAGATGGCAAGGTAAAAATCGGGACGGTTACCGGGAACTATCCAACGCAGGCCGATACCGTCACTGACAACGAACTGTCGGGCTTGATTACGGATAAATATAGCGCAAAGCTGCAGTTTAAAGGTGTTAGCGCCATCGAGATTGAGAATAATACCGCCACTGTAGGGATACAGGACGGCGCTCTGCTGAAAATAGATAAGACTGAGGCCAACCTTTCTGCAAAAACCGTTCGAATCAGCAACACCACCGGTACTAAGCATAAAATAACCGTCAGCGAGTCAGGCATAGTACTCAGCGGACTAAACGTAAACGGCTCAACGCTTTTGAGCAATAAACACTTGAAGATTCAAGGTAAGCTTATAAAAATCGGATAACGCCGCGTCCGCACAGCTCCAGAAAAATCCCGCCGTTCTGCGCGTCCTGCGCTTCATACGGAACGGCGGGATTTTTGCGCCGTCGGTCCGCCGCCTTTGCGCCGCGGCGACGCGAAGGCTTGACCTATACGCGCCGCCGCGGTAACTTAGTCTATATTTTTGTAAGGACGTGTTTGAATGGACGGCATTATAGATAATCTGAACCCGAGACAGCGCGAGGCGGTGGAGTACTGCGACGGGCCGCAGGTCGTGCTCGCGGGAGCGGGCAGCGGCAAAACGAAGGTGCTCACGACGAAGATAGCCTACCTCGTACGCGAGATGGGCGTGCGCCCGTGGCGCATACTTGCGCTGACCTTTACGAACAAGGCGGCGCGCGAGATGAAGAGCCGCGCCGAGGCGATGTTCGACGGCGAGCTCGGCGGCCTCGAAATCTCAACCTTCCACGCCTACGGCCTGCGCTTCCTGCACCGCTACCATGAGGCGCTGGAAAAGCTCGGCTATCCCTATCCGTTCGTAATCTTCGACAGAAGCGACTCGCGCTCCGTCGTGAAGCGCGCGATGAACGAGCTTAACATCGACGAGAAAAAGCTGAGCGTCGCCGATGCGCTCGACATGATTTCGAACGCGAAGACCAAGGCGAACCCCGTTTCGCGCGAGCCGAAGGTTCACGAGCGCTGGCGCACGCTCTACGACACATACCAGAACGCGCTGAAAGCGCAGGGGGCGCTCGACTTCGACGACCTCATGGTGCTGCCGCTCCACATACTCGCGACCGACAAAGAGGTGCTCGGGCGCGAGCGCGCGCGGCTCGACTGGGTGCTCGTCGACGAGTACCAGGACGTGAACATGCCGCAGTATCTTCTTCTGCGCTGCCTCGTCGAGGGCGGGCGCAAAATAATGGTCGTCGGCGACCCGGATCAGTCGATATACGGCTGGCGCGGCGCGGAGATGGCGATGATTCTCAATTTCGAGCGCGACTTCAAAGGCTCGAAGGTGACCGTGCTCGACCAGAACTACCGCTCGACCGGAAACATCCTCGACGGCGCGAACGGCGTCATACGCAACAACGACGACCGCCATCCGAAGGATTTGTGGACAGCCTCCGACCGCGGGCGGAAAATACAGGTGAGGCGTTTCCTCAAGGACTCCGACGAGGCCGAGTGGATAGCGAAGAGCATCGAGGCCTTACACGACGAGGGCTACAACTACGGCGAGATGGCGATCCTCTACCGCATGAACGTCCTGAGCCGCGGCATGGAGCAGGCGCTTCTCGAACGTTCGATTCCATACAACATTATCCGCGGCGTCGCATTCTACGAGCGCGCCGAGGTCAAGGACGCGCTCTCGATGCTGCGCCTCGCCGTCAACCCGCTCGACATGGTCTCGCTCGCGCGCGCCGCGAACATACCAGCGCGTGGCATAGGCAAAACGACGGTCGAACGCCTCGGCGAAGCGCTGTCGAAGATAGTCCACGAAAACGCCGAAGAATTATGGCGCGAGGTGGAGAAGAGCGGCGCTGGGCTGAAAGGCAAACAGGCCGCCGGAGCGAAGTCGCTCGCCGCCGACATGCTGGCGATACTCGCGAACAAGGACGACGCGGGCGAGGCGCTGCGCGCGATACTATACACGAACGGCTACGAGGACTACCTGCGCGAGGAGTATCACGACGACTGGGAGGAGCGCGTCGAAAACGTCATGGAAATCCTCTCCGTCGTCACTCCGGGCAGCGGGATAGTCGAGGCTCTGACGGAGATTCCGCTGATGACCGACCAGGATTCGGCTGAGATGATTCCTGACGCGGTGAATATGCTGACGCTTCACGCGGCTAAGGGGCTTGAATTCCCCGTCGTCTACCTTATAGGGCTTGAAGAGGGGATTTTCCCGAGCGCGCGCGCCATCGGCGGCGAAGGCGATTTGTCCGAGGAGCGCCGCCTCTGCTACGTCGGCATGACGCGCGCGCGGGAGCGGCTATACATGAGCTGCGCCGCGAGCCGCCTGCTCTTCGGCGGAATACAGAGAAACCCGCGGTCGCGCTTCATTAACGAAATTCCGGCGGAAGTGAAAGATTTCAGCGACGAGGCAGGGGAGGGATACCATGTCGATCATAGGGCTGACAGGCGACGTTGGCGCTGGTAAGAGCACGCTCTGCTCCGTCTGGCGCGAGATGGGCGCGCGCGTCATAGACGCGGACACGGTAGCGCGCTCGATGTGGGACAGGGCGGATGTGCGCGCCGAAGCTGAGGCGCGCTGGGGCGCGGGCTTCTTCGACGAGCCGGACAAAAAAACGCTCTGGGCGAAAATCGCGGCGAAAATCTTCGACGACGCGGAGGAATATAAATTCGCCTCCGCTCTGATACACCGACGCACCGGCGAAGAATTGAAAAGGTCGGCTCATGAGTCCGACGGCTGGACGATTGTCGAGATTCCGCTGCTTTACGAGGGCGGCCACGACGAGTGGCTCGACTATGTCGTCTACGCCGCAGCGCCCTTCGACAAGCGCGTCGCGCGCAACGCGAAGCGCAGCTGGAACGCCGAGGAGGTCTCGCGCCGCGAGGCGAAGCTGCTGCCAAGCGAGGAAAAAATCGCAAAGGCCGACTTCGTGCTGACGAACGACGGCACGGAGGAAGAATGGAAACAGAAGGCTCGCGAGCTGGGAGAAAGGCTGAAACTGCTGTGAGCGTTGAAAATAATAAGAATGCGCGGAAATTTCCGAAAGCGGTCGAGATTGCGGTCGAGAGCGTCAGCTTTCTGCTCGTGCAGTATTTTCTCGCCTGCTTCATGCTCTCGATGCGCGCGAGCCTCGTTTATATAATCGTCTTCGCGGCGAACGTCTTCGTACTCATCAAGTACGGCGAGACGCTCGCGCGGCTGACTGATGGCCGCATGTCGCGGGGGGCTATTTTCGCATTTTACTTCGCCGCGCTCGCGGCCTCGGTATATTTCTTCGGATATTTCCCCGTTTCGCCCGAGAGGGTGGAGCTGCCGCTGTAAGCCGAAACGATACGAAAGGACGGAAGAGCCGCGCGTTTCCAGCAGACGCGCGGCTCTTCCTTTACCGTGCGCTCCGCGCCGCCGCGCGCCGGAAACTCGGAAAATCCGCTCTGCGCCGGGCTTTTGCCGCCGTTACATT
>UQVV01000134.1 GCA_900544635.1 uncultured Cloacibacillus sp.
TTTACGGCATCGGCGCCGGCACCGTGCTCTCCGCGTTTGCGATAGGGCGCATCATAAAAATTTACGAAAGGGCGGACGCTTCGCTGCGGCTCGGGGCAGGAGCGCATTGACGCGGCGGAGCGGTCAAGAATATCGGCTGTACGGATAGCCCAATATCGCGCGACGTGATAGGATATATTATGGAAGGGGTTGTGTTTGTTTATGGCCGAATCCGAGAATAAGAAGGCCTCCGTGCGGAGGCGGCTGAAGAGAAAGCCGGAGCTGACGGTCTGCCCGCTCGGCGGGATGGGGGAGATCGGGAAGAATCTCACCGTTTTCCGCTGCGGCGACGATTTTATAATCGTGGACTGCGGGCTGAAGTTTCCCGAGGAAGATATGCTCGGGATTGATTTCGTCATTCCGGACATTGAATATCTGATAGAGAATAAATCGAAGATAAAGGCGATTTTTATAACGCACGGACACGAGGATCACATCGGCGCGCTGCCTTTCGTGCTGCCTCGGCTCGACGTGCCGGTCTACTGCTCGCGGCTCGCGGGAGGGCTCATCGAGAACAAGATGGTGGACGCGCGGACGGGCTACGCGCCCGATTACCGTTATGTCTGCCCCGGCGACAGGGTTACTGCGGGATGCTTCGAGGTTGAGTTCGTTCAGCTCTGCCATTCGATTCCAGACGCCTTCGCGCTCGCCATTCACACGCCGCTCGGCGTCATAGTCCACACAGGAGATTTCAAATTCGACCCGACGCCCGCTGACGGCAACAGGCCAGACTACAGCACTCTCGCGCGCCTCGGGGACGAGGGCGTGCTGCTGCTGATGTCCGACTCGACGAACGTCGAGCGTCCCGGCTCCACGCCGTCGGAGAAAGTCATCGGGCAGACCTTCGAGCGTTTCTTCCGCCTCTATAAGGACAGGCGCATCGTCATTGCTACCTTTGCGAGCAATCTCAACAGGACGCAGATGATTCTCGCGACGGCGGCGCGCTTCAACCGCAAGGCCGTACTCGTCGGGCGGAGCATGATTGCGAACGTCGAGCTCGCGGCACAGCTTGGCTATCTTGACGTGCCTGACGGGCTCATCGTTTCTGCGCAGGAGGCGGAGCATCTGCCGGACAACCACGTCGTCGTGCTGACGACAGGCAGCCAGGGGGAGCCGTTCTCCGGGCTCGTGCTTATGAGCCGCGGCGCGCACCGTCAGGTGAAGCTCGGCGCCAAGGATTTGGTGATCATCTCCGCGAATCCGATCCCCGGCAACGAGAAGCTCGTGAGCCAAACGGTAAACAGGCTCTTTGCATGCGGCGCCGAGGTCATCTACGAACGCGAGGAGAAAATCCACGTCTCGGGCCACGCCTCGCGCAACGAGCTGATGCTGATGTTCAGCCTCACGAGGCCGAAGTTCTTCGTGCCGTGCCACGGCGAGTACCGCCATCTTGTGCGCCACGCGCAGCTTGCGCGCGAGATGGGCGTAGCTGCGAAGAACGTCTTTATTTTGCAGAACGGCGACCAACTGCGCTTCAGCGGGCAGCGCGCGGAGATGATAGGGCGCGTGCAGGCCGGGCCTGTGCTTATAGACGGCGTTGTGCTCGGCGAGTTCGAGGGCAGCATTCTGCGCGAGCGGCGCGAAATGGCGGAGAACGGCCTCGTCGTCGTCTCCGTCGTGCTCGACGCTTCGATGAAGCCCGCGGCGCCCGTGCAGATACAGACGCGCGGAAGCGTATATTCTGCGGACGACGGCAGCACCTTCAGCGAGCTCGAAAACGCCGTGCTGACGGCTGTCGCGCAGTTCGCGCGCACGCCGGGCGCGAAGCGTGAGACTCTGCCGACGGAGATACGCAAGCGGATACGCGAGGTTTTCTCTAAGAGTTCGCGCAATTATCCGACGATCATACCGCTTATAACGTATATTTAAGGCGCGGAAGGATATATAATTTTTACCGGCTTCGCCGCGCCGTATCTTCTGCGCGCAGGCGGCGGCGCGCGCCGCTTTTTTGCGGCGGGGCGCAAAATTTAGGAACATGAGGTAAAAACTGCAAATGAATACGGATACGATCATTCTCGGCCTCGTACAGGGCTTTACGGAATTTCTGCCGGTCAGCAGCTCGGGCCATCTCGCGCTCGCGAAGATATTCCTCGGCATGGAGATGCCGCCGCTCAACTACGACCTTGTGCTGCACGTCTCGACGACGCTCGCGACGATAATTTTCTTCTTCCCCGATATATGCTCGCTCTTCGTCGAGTGGTGCAAGGGCTTCGGCGGCGGCGCGGCGCGCAGCAAGCCGGGCTGGAGCATCGGCTGGGCCGTCGCTCTCGGCACCTGCGTCACGGGGGCCATCGGCATGTCGATCAAGGATTTTTCCGAGGCCGCGTCGCTCAATTCGCTGATCGTCGGGATATGCCTGCTGATAACGGGCGTCATGCTCCTGCTCTCGCGTTATATACGCGGCGGCGGCGACAAGGTAACGCTGAAGAACGGCCTCATCGTCGGCGTAATTCAGGGCATCGCGGTGATGCCCGGCATCTCGCGCTCCGGCTCGACCATCATCGCGGGGCTCGCCTCGGGGCTTTCCAAAGAAGAAGCGTTCCGCTTTTCGTTCCTTCTTTCCATACCTGCGATAATCGGCGCGACCTGCGTCCAGGCCCTTGAGTTCGGCGGCTGGGACAGCTTCGTCTCCACGCTGCCGGAGGGATGGCTCGTCGGCGCGGTCTGCTCGTTCGCGAGCGGCCTTCTGTCGCTCTTCCTTTTGAAACGGCTCGTCATCGCCTCAAAGTGGTGGTACTTCGGCGTCTACTGCCTCGCGGTCGGCGGCCTGTCCGTAATTTTGACCTGCATGGGAGGATGGTAATATGGCTCTCGTAAAAAGCGCATCGCTCCGCTGGGGCGTGATTTTCCTCTGCATGATACTCGGCACGTGGCTCGGCCTCTTTCTCCAGAGATTTTCCGCCACGTCGCTGCTTTTCTCGAACATAGTAGACTTCACGGTGGACGTGCGCGAGATAGACCTGCTGATGCTGCGGCTCGGCTTTCTTTTCGCGCTGAAGCTGAACCTCGGCACGCTCATCGGCGCGATATCGGGGATAGTGATAACAAGATGATAAAGAACATAGTCCTCGCCTCGGGCAGCCCGAGGCGGCGCGAGCTTCTCGCCGGGCTCGGCTGGGAGTTCCGCGTCGAGCCGTCGCTTATAACGGAGACGAAGCCGGAGGGCGAAACGCCGGCGCATCTCGTGAAGCGCCTCGCCTTTGAGAAGGCCTCGGAGGTTGCGGGGCGCTTTCCCGGAAACTGGGTCGTCGGGGCAGACACCGTGGTCGCGATAGACGGAATGATTCTCGGCAAGCCGAAGGACGAGGCGGAGGCGAAGTCCATGCTGCGCCGCCTCGCTGGCGCGACTCATTCTGTGTTCACGGGCGTCGCGCTCATCGCGCCGGACGGCAGAAGCTTGTCTGAGACGGACGAAACGAAGGTGACCTTCCGTCCGCTGAGCGACGAGGAAATTTCCGCCTACGTCGCATGCGGCGAGAGCATGGACAAGGCCGGAGCCTACGCGATACAGGGACGCGGCACTCTGCTCGCCTCTCGGATCGAGGGCTGCTATTTCAACGTCGTCGGCCTTCCGCTCTTTCTGCTGAGCCGCATGTTCGCCTCTATGGGCGCGCCGCTTTCCGCGCAGTGGGGGAATGAATGATGAAGAGCATCAACCGGCGCAGCCTTTTGTACTTCGCGCTCGCCGTCGCCGCGGCGCTCGCGCTTTACGGCCTTTCCGCTCGCTTGGCCGCGGAGAGCGGCGGCAAGACGGCGGCCTTCGTCACAGACGGCCGCGAAATTTTCTCGCTCGCCTACCAGAGCGGCAAAACGCCCGCCGACGTATGGCGCGAGGTCAACGCGCTCGGCGTCGCAGGAGCCGCGGTCTCGGAGTTCACGGGCGACGAGCTCGCTATGTATTCCAGCCTCGGCGTGCGTTTCGGTCCGGCGGCTGTGTTTACGGCTAAGCTTAACGCGGACGCGGCGCGCGCCGTGCTCTGCTGGAGCAAGAACTCGCCATACGGCGCGCGGCTCCGTTCGTACCTCGAGCGCAAGCTTCCGAACGTCGGCTTCGTCGAGGCGAGCGGCAACGTTTACGCGCTTCTGCCGGGAACGGTGGAGGAGTTCAAATCCTCTGCGCTCGTCCCGGATTTCTCGGCGCTCGAATTCTGCCGCGCCAACGGCGCGGACGTTCTCTTCCGTCCCGGCCCCTGCACGCCGTCCTCCGGCGCGGACGTCGCCGAGGCCCTCGACTGGCTCACCAACGAATATCCTCAGATTAAAAATATAATCCCCGCCGGCGCGATACTCGCCGGTTATCCCGACGTGCGTCCGCTGGCCGCGGTCATGAAGGCGAAGGGGATAACCCTGTCGCAGGTCGAATTCGTGCGGCAGATAGGCGTCCCCGCGCTCGCGCGGAATCTCGGAAGCCTCGTCGTGCCGATGCACAGCCTCACGAAAGAGGAGATAATCTCGCGCAGCATCAGCCGCCCGACGATTGTCGACCGCTACGTGCGCGCGGTGCACGAGCGCTCGATACGCCTCGTCATGGTGCATCCGTACGATTTGCAGATGGGCGCGCGGCTCGACATATTCCTGAAAGACCTCGGCGAATATAAGGCGGCGCTCGAAGCGCGCGGCTACGCGCTCGGATGGCCTAAGCCGCTGCCCGTGTGGCCCGCGCCGCTCGCGGGGGCCTTCGCATGCGGAATATGCTTCGTCTTCACGCTCTGGTTCTACGGCTCGCGGATGAACGGCAGCGAAAAGCTTCCTGTACCGCTCTCTTCGGCGCTGGCGCTCTTCGCGGCGTCGGCGGCGCTCGGCGGCGCGCTCTGGTATTCGTCCGCCGTGGCGCGGCTCGCGGGCGGCCTCTGCGGGGCGCTCGTCGCGACAGAAGCGGCGCTCTGCGCGCTTGAAAGCGCCCACAGCCGCGTGCGCGGAGCCGTACTCGCGCTGCTGACCGTCGTCGCGGGAGGGCTGTCGATAGCTTCTTTCTACGGGACGTCGGCCGCGGCTCTGCGCCTCACGCCCTTCTCGGGCGTCAAGCTGACGCTGCTGCTGCCGCTGATTCTGATTTTCGCGCACGACATGAAGCGCCGCGTCCACCCGGAGGGCTTCCTCGAGGTCATGCGCCGCTCGCCGCTCTGGACGGAGCTCGCGCTGCTCGGTGTCGTGATGCTCGGCGCGCTCGTGATGGCGCTGCGCAGCGGCAACGTCTCGAACGTCCCGGGCTGGGAGGTCGCCTTCCGCGACTTTGTCGAGAATATGCTCATTGTGCGGCCGCGCACGAAGGAGTTCATGATAGGCTATCCGGCGCTCGTCATATACTGGTTCACGGTGCGCAAGGGGCTGATTCCCTATTACCGCGAGGTGCTGCGGCTCGCCGCGGCGCTCGCCTTCTGCTCTGCGGTCAACACCTTCTGCCATTTCCACACGCCGCTCTATCTGAGCGTGATACGCAC
>UQVV01000135.1 GCA_900544635.1 uncultured Cloacibacillus sp.
CGAGGACTGCCCGCTTATACTTGCGGGAGGGCCCGGCGCTCTGACGCCCGAGCCGCTCGCGCCCTTCGTCGACGCCTTCCTCGTCGGCGACGGCGAGGCGCTCATACCCGACGTGCTCGAAGCTCTGCGCGGTACGAAGGGCGCAAAGCGCGCGGACAAACTCGCGGCGCTCGCGAAAATCGAGGGCGTCTACGTGCCGCAGTGCTTTGACGGCAAGACCGTGCGCCGCAGGATAATCGAGAACCTCGACGAAAATTTCTACCACACTTCGATGATAGTGCCGAACACCGGCATAGTACACGACCGCGTCGCGGTGCAGGTTTTCAAGGGCTGCACGCGCGGCTGCCGCTTCTGTCAGGCCGGAATGATAGACCGTCCCGTGCGCGAGCGCTCCGCGGCCTCCGTCTGCGAACAGGTCAAGACGCTGCTCGACAAGACCGGCTGGGAGGAGGTCGGCCTGCTCTCGCTCGCGACCTGCGACTGGAGCGGAATCACGGAGTCGTTCGAGCGCTTCGCGCCGATGCTGGCGGACAACCAGATAAAGCTCTCGCTGCCGAGCCTGCGCGTCGACGCATTCTCGGTCGGCCTCGCCGCGGGGCTTGAGACGATGCGCAAGGGCGGCCTGACCTTCGCGCCCGAGGCCGGGACGCAGCGTCTGCGCGACGTGATAAACAAGGGCGTCACAGACGAGGCGATAGACGCGGCGTTTGAAGCGACCTTCGAGCACGGATGGGACCGCGTGAAGCTCTACTTCATGATGGGGCTGCCGACGGAGACGCAGGAGGATCTGGCCGGAATACATGAAATCTGCAACCGCGCCGTCGCCGCGGCGAAGCGCCATAAAAAGCGCGGCGACGTGAGCGCCTCGGTCGCGGGCTTCGTGCCGAAGGGACACACGCCCTTCCAGTGGGAAGCGCAGCTTTCGCGCGAGGAGCTGCGCGAGCGCGGCCGCTGGCTCAAGAGCAGCCTGCGCAACAGGAAGGTTACGCTCGCCTACCACGAGCCGGAGCAGACCTTCCTCGAAGGCGTCTTCGCGCGCGGCGACGCGCGTCTCGCGGACGCGATAGAGGAGGCGTGGCGCCGCGGCGCGCGCTTCGACGGATGGAGCGAGTTCTTCGACTTCGAACGCTGGGAAAAAGTTTTCAACGACCTTGAAATAGACGCGGCGGCCTACACGGGGGCGAGATGCCTCGACGCGAAGCTGCCGTGGGACCATATAGACTGCGGAGTATCGAAGGAATATCTCATGCGCGAGCGCGCGAAGGCGCTCGCCGCTGAAACCACGCGCGACTGCCGCCTCGGCTGTAACGGCTGCGGCTGGCAGGGGCGCGCGAACGTCGGGAGGTGCGCGCGTGAGCAGGATTAGGATTTTATTCGAGAAGCGCGGGCTCTTCGTATTCGTCAACCACATGGATCTGCCCGTGGTGTTTTCGCGCGCGGCGCGCCGCGCCGGCCTCGTTCAGGAATTTACGCAGGGCTTCTCGCCTCACCCGAGGATAAGCCTCGCGCCGCCGCTTGCGATAGGCGTCGAGGGGCTCGCCGAGCCCGCGGATTTCTGGTTCGAGCAGTGGGATTCGGAAGCTGCCCGCAGGTGGAGCGAAGCTCTGCCCGGCGGGTTGAAAATATTGAAATGGGCGGAAGTCGACGGCGTGAGCCTTGCGAAGCTCGCGGAGGCGGCGCTTTACCGCGTGCGCGGCGCGTCGGCTCCCTTCGGCGAAAGGGAGGCCGCGGCGCTGGCGGAGGAGGCCGGGCGCATAAACGCGCTTCTTGACTGCCGCGTCGAGGAGGGCTCCGTGCTTATCGCGGTGCGCGACCTCGAACACTGCGGCGCGGGGCTCTTCGTCAAGGCGCTCGCGGCGGCGGGGCTCTGCTCCGGCTGGGGCGGCCTGCGCATGGAGCGGCTCGCCGTCGGCGGATGGGACGAAGAAAAACGTTCCGTCGTCCCGCTCGTTTAGGAGGTTTTTGCATCATGGCCGGATGGTCGAAAAAAATAATCGCGAACCTCATCGACCCAGAGGAGACGAGGATTGCGATAACGGACGAAAGGGGAAAGCTCTGCGACTTCTTCATAGAGCGTATGCTCGAGCACCAGCGCACGGGCGAGATATACAAGGCGCGCGTCGACAGCGTGCTGCCGGGCATGAACTCGGCGTTCCTCAACCTCGGCGACGGGCGCAACGGCTTTCTCTACCTCGACGACGTCAAGGGCAAAGATGTGCGCCCCGGCATGGATATGCTCGTGCAGGTCGTCAAGAACGCGCGCAAGGGCAAGGGCGCGCGCGTATCGCCGCGCATATCGCTTGCGGGGCGCTACATGGTGCTGATTCCCGGCGGGCACGAGACCGGCGTCTCGAAGCGCATCGCGAGCGACGAAGAGCGCGCGCGCCTGCGCACCGTCGCGAAGGAGATACGGCCCAAGGGCTTCGGCATAATCATCAGGACCGTCGCCGAGAACTGCGACATCGAGAGCCTTCGCGGCGACGTCGAAAACCTCGTCGCCCAGTGGGGCGAGATTGAGCACAGGATGAAGCAGAACAGCGCGCCCTGCCTCATACACAAGGACATCGGCCTGCTCGAGCGCGTGCTGCGCGACGAGCTGACGGACGAAGTGGACGAAATAGTCATCGACAGCGAGGACGAGCGCGAGAATATCGAAGCTGTAGTAAAGAAATTCTTCCATGAGAACGTCCCTGAGGTCAACGTATGCACGGCGCGGACGCCGCTCTTTGAGCTCTACGGCCTCGAGAACCAGATAGAGGAGCTTCAGGACCGCAAGGTCTGGCTCAACTCGGGCGCATATCTCGTCATCGACCAGACCGAGGCGCTCACCGTCATCGACGTGAACACAGGCAAGTTCATCGGTTCAAAGAACCTCAACGACACGGTGCTCAAGACGAACCTCGAAGCCGCGGTCGAGATTGCGCGCCAGCTCCGCCTTCGCGCGCTCGGCGGCATAGTCGTAGTGGACTTCATAGACATGGAGAACGAGAGCGACAACAAGGCGCTGATTCAGCAGCTTCAGGAGCTTTTCAAAAACGACCGCTGCAAGGCGCGCGTCTACGGCGTTACTGGGCTCGGCCTCGTCGAGATAACGCGCAAGCGCGCGCGCACCGACGTCCGCGCGGCGCTCATGCGCGGCTGCCCCTTCTGCGGCGGCCTCGGCGCGGTGCAGAAGGAGGAGGGCGTCGCGATGCACATCAAGCGTTTCATACGCAAGATAACGGCGTCGTCGAAGTCCGAAGCATTGCTCGTCGAGTGCTATCCCGCGGTCGCGGAGTACATCCGCGACACGTTCCTTCCCGCGTGGGAAGAGGAGTTTGAAAGGAAAATATTCATCCGCGCATGTCCCGAGACGGCGTGGAGCAAATACCGCCTCGACTGTCAGGGGCCGCTCTCGCAGGTGGAGCACCGCATAAGCGTCCTCCAGAAGAGAGAGGGACGGAACGTTGTATATAGATCGCCTTCAGCTTAAAGGCTTCAAAAGCTTCGGCGGCACGCACGAACTTATACTCTCCCCGGGCTTCACGGCGATTGTCGGGCCGAACGGCAGCGGCAAGAGCAACCTGCTCGACGCGCTGCGCTGGTCGCTCGGCGACAGCACGGCGTCGCGGCTGCGCGTGAACCGGCAGAGCGGCCTGCTGTTCCTCGGTTCGCAGAGCCGCGAGGCGGCGAAGGAGGCCGAGGTCTCGCTGCGGCTGCGCGAGGGCGACAAAATCTGTACGATTAAGCGCCGTGTCACGGCGCCGGACGGGACGACGAGCCTCTTCGTCGACAACGAGCGCAAGACCCTGACCGAGCTCGACGAGGTAAAGCGAAGCTGGAAGCTCGAGGGCGACCGCTTCGCCTTCATCGGGCAGGGCGAGGTGCAGGAGGTCTTGAAGCAGAGTCCCTCCGAGCGGCGCATGAGGCTTGAGACGCTCTTCGGAATAGACATTTACAGGAAAAAACGCATGGACGCGCAGAACAGGCTTGAGACGGTGCGCGGCGACTACGACCAGCTGCGCAACCTCATGGGCGAGCTTTCTGCGCGGCGCGCGGAGATTGCGCCCGAGGTCGAGCGCGCGGCGCAGATGCGCGCGATACTCGACGCGATGGACGGCGACCGCCGCGGCCTCTACTGGCTGCGGCGCGCAGGATGCGAGGAGACTATCGCGCGCATCGCCGCGGAGCTCGAAGCGGCTCTGACGCAGCGCGAAGGCTCCGTCTTCTGGGCGCGCTTCTGGAAGAGCGCCGGAGCGCGCGCCGAGGACAAGCTTTCGCAGGCCTCGCGCGAACATAGCCAGCAGAAGTACGAGCTCGAACAGAGCCGCGCGCGCTTCGACGCGCTGATAAAATCCGGCTACGCCTCCGCGGCGAACCTGCGCGGCGCGAAGGCGCGCCTCGCCGAGGCCCGCGAGGAATACGAATCATCGAAGGAACATTACTCCGAACTTCTCGAAGAACAGAAAAAATCAATAGACGGCAACAAAAAGGCGCGCGAAGAGGTCGAAAAGGCCCGCCGCGCCGTCGAGGCCGTCGGCAAAAAATGGGACGCCTACAACGAGCGTATGGAGAAGACGCGCCGCGAGCGCGAGGAATGGAACAAGGAAAAGGCGCGCCTTGACGCGGAGCTGCAAAAAAGCCGCGCGAAGCTCGGCTTCCTCGGCCGCGACCTTCTCGAACTGCGCAATAAAAAAGAGCAGGCCCCCGACGGGCGCAAGGAGCTGGACTTTCAGGCGAAGCTGCTCGAAGCCGAACGCGAGAAGCTGAACGGCGAACAGTCGGCTCTCGTCAAGGAGCATTCCGAGCTCTACGCGCTCTGCCAGACGCTCGCCGCAGAGCTCCAGCGCGCGAAGCGCGAGGCGGGGCAGCTGCGCTCGAAGCTCAACGACGCCTCGGACGCGCTTCAGGCCGGGCTGTACCCGGCCGCGGTCAAGCACCTGCTCTCCGCCGCGAAGCTGAAGCGGCTCGACGCAGACCCGCGCGCGGTCGTCGATGCCTTCACGGCTCCGGCCTCGCTCGCCGCGGCGCTCGAAGCCTACCTCGGCGGACGGCAGTTCCTGCTGCTCGTCGAAGACATGGAAGAGGCCGGCCGCTGCATCAATAGGCTCAAACAGAACGCCGCGGGCGTCGCTTCGTTCCTTCCGCTCGAACGCGCGCGCCCGCGCTATCCGAACAAGGCCTACCGCCTGCCGCCGCGCGGCGTGATAGGCTGGGCGATGGACTTGATAAAGGTAGAAGAACACTGGCGGCCCGCGATAGAGCACGTCATGGGCGACCTGCTTATAGTCGAATCCTACGACGTGGGCAAGGCGCTCGTGCGCGAAGGCTTCCGCGGCCCGATAGTGACGGCGGAGGGCGACGTGTTCCAGCCCGGCGGCACAGTCAGCGGCGGACGCAGCCAGAAGAGCGGGCGCGTGCTTGAAATGAAGGCTCAGGTCGCAAAGCTCGAAGAGGAATACGCGAAGGCCGCCGCGGCA
>UQVV01000136.1 GCA_900544635.1 uncultured Cloacibacillus sp.
AATGTTTGCTGCGGTCGAGTTGTTAATGTTGTAACCACTCGCGGAACTATAAATACCGGTACAGTTATCAACTGCGCTGGTTCGTGGGCTCAAGAGATATCGGCGATGGTTGGCATAAAGATACCTAATTGGGCAGAGCGCCATCAGGTTCTGGTAACGGAGCCAGTCGAACCGGGCGTTTGCCCTGCCATGCTTATGAGTATGAGCGGTAACTATTATGTTCAGCAGCGGCCAAACGGTTCAATCATAGCTGGAAGAGATTCGTCAAAAGAGAAAAAACTTGGTTATGCATTGAACGTTAATGTCATGGCCGACACTGCGCAGATGGTTCTTAAACTGTTGCCTCGAACGAAAAATATTCGCGTAGTGCGTATGTGGTCAGGATATTACGACATGACGCCAGATTGTGCTCCTATTATTGGGGAATCAGACGAGGTTCAGGGATTTTTCCATTTGACTGGCTTTTCAGGGCGTGGTTTTATGCTGTCGCCAGTGGCTGGGCAGATGATGACATCTCTCATAAAAGGTGAGCCACCATTGATAGACCATTCAAAATTCAGTTACCATAGATTTGAAACCGGCGAGTTGTTCCAGGATTCTCTCTCATAAATTATATCAATCAACATAAAAGCAGCCCTGAGATTGTTGCAGGGCTGCTTTTTAGTTTTCTACATGACGGAGTTACGCTGTATTTTTCTACCTCGCGGGCTCGAAGCTCGGCTCGCGCAGGCGGAAGTCGGAGACCAGCTCCTGCATGAGCTCTTTCACCCGCATTATGGATTTTACCTTCGAGACGTTGCTTCCGCAGAAGAAGAGGCCGTTTTCCCAGTCTCCGCGGTAGGCGCTGACGAGCGCGTCGGCTATGCAGAAGGTCTCGTGCTGGAGCTTGCAGATGCAGTGCGAGAGGCAGCCGGCGCGGCAGGTCATTTTTTCGAGCGTGTCGGAGAAGTAGCGTTCGAGCAGCGGGCTCATGATTGCGCGCCCGGGCAGGCCGCAGGGGCTCTTGAGCAGCACGACGTCGTCTTCGTTCGCGTTGATGTAGGCTTCCTTGAA
Source organism: uncultured Cloacibacillus sp. (assembly GCA_900544635.1). Taxonomy (GTDB): domain Bacteria; phylum Synergistota; class Synergistia; order Synergistales; family Synergistaceae; genus Caccocola; species Caccocola faecigallinarum. Next base: position 1,054 of record UQVV01000136.1, read on the forward strand.
GCGGTCGGAGGCGTCGCCCTCCTTGGTCGCGGCGAAGCGCGTGCCCATCTGGACGCCGCTCGCGCCGAGCTCTATCGCTTCGTCGATGTCCTTCGAGTCCCAGATGCCGCCCGCCGCGACGACTGGAATGCTGAGGCCGAGCTCGCGGATGTATTTCACGAGCGCGGGGACGACTTCCTTGAGCGAGAATTTCTCGTCGAGCGCCTCTTCTTCATTGCGCGCGCCGAGGTGTCCGCCCGCGGTGTTGGGCGTCTCGACGACGAAGGCGTCGGGGATGCGGTTGTAGTGCTTGAGCCAGCGGCTGATGATGAGGCCCGCGGCTTTGACGCTGCTGACTATCGGGACGAGCGCCGTATCGGGGTGGCCCTCGGTGAGCTGCGGCAGCTTGAGCGGCAGCCCCGCGCCGGAGATGATGACGTCCGCGCCCGCCTCGCAGGAGGTGCGCACGAGGTCTTCGTAGTCGCTGAGCGCGCACATGCAGTTGACCGCGATGACGCCGCCGTTCGAGGCTTCCTTCGCCTCTTTTATGTATCTCGCGAGGATCGTCTGGTTGTTTTCGCTGATTTTCTTCGGGCCGAGCGAGAGGTCGAAGCCGTCTGATGACGCGGCGAGGCCGACGGAGGCTATCGTGCCGATTCCGCCCTCGGCCGCGACCGCCGCCGCGAGCTTCGGGCCGGAGACCATGATGCCCATGCCGCCCTGTATTATGGGGTATTTAGGCTGGTGCTTGCCAATCTTTAATACCGGTAATTCTTTGTTTTTGATGGCCATTTTAAATTCCTTTCAGGATATTTATTTTCAAACCTCAATCAATTCCACGCAATAGTGGAATACTGGATATGTTATTCCATAATTCCCGCTTTGACAAGTCTTATTCTGCATTTTCCGTATGTCCGCGGTTTTTGCCGAAAGCCGGTGCATTTCTAAAAGGTTGCGTAGCTTACTAATTGTTGACAACGGCGGGCCGTTACGTAGAATAGTCATATAACAGATTTCTTTATGAGGTGATTTGTTACATGAAGAAGTACTCCGAGCGTTCTATCGGCCTTTGCGACTGCAACAATTTTTTCGTCTCCTGCGAGCGCCGCGAGGATCCGTCGCTCGTCTCGCGCCCCGTCGTCGTGCTGAGCGGCAACGACGGCTGCATCGTCTCGCGCTCGGAGGAGGTGAAGGCTGCGGGGGTCGCGATGGGCGAGCCCTATTTCAAGGCGCGCGGCGTGCTGGAGCACATCGGCGCGGCGGTGCTGAGCGGGCGGCTCGGCCTCTACAATAAGATTTCGTCGGAGGTGATGGCCTGCCTTTCGCGCTTCACGGACACGATGGAGGTCTATTCGATAGACGAGGCTTTCATAAACCTAGCCATCGCCTCCGTGGATGACGCGGAGGCCTACTGCCGCGCGATACGCGCCGAGATATGGCGGCGCTGCGGGATTCCCGTCTCGCTCGGCATTTCGTCCACGAAGACGCTTGCGAAGCTCGCCTCGCACGTTGCTAAAAAGTCGCGCGCGGGCGTCTTCTGGCTCGACGCGGCGCACAGGGACGACGCGGCGTGGATGGGGGCCTTCCCCGCGGGCGAGGTCTGGGGCGTCGGGCGCAGGACGGCGGCGAAGCTCGCGCTGCGCGGGCGCGTGAACACAGCCGCGGAGCTGATGCGCGCCGACGATTTGTGGCTCAAGGAGAATTTCTCGATAAACACGCTCTACACGGCCTGGGAGCTGCGCGGCTTCCCGGCCTACCCGCTCGCGGCCAACCACGGCGCGGCGAAGTCCGTGCAGGTCTCGCGCTCATTCGGCGAGCCGGTCTACTCCTTCGACGAGCTTCTCGACGCCGTATCATACTTCACGATATGCGCGGCGCGCCAGCTGCGCGGCATGAAGCAGCGCGCCTCGCGCATGGGGCTCTACCTTCGCACCAGCCCGTTCCATCGGGAAAATTTCTACTCCCGCTTTGAAGAATGTTCCTTCCGAGAGCCGCGCTCGCTCGACGCGGACTTCCTCGCCGCGGCGCGCGGGCTGCTTTCGCGCGTCTTCGAGGCGGGGCGGCCCTACAAGAAGGCCGGAGTCCTGCTCTCCGGCTTCACGGACGTGAGCTGCGGCGTGCAGGGGCTTCTGTTCGACGGCGAAGAATCCGGCTCTCCGGCCGCGCACCGCGCCGCGGAGACGGCGGACGCGCTCAACGCGGAATTCGGCCGCGTCGTCATAGCGCCCGCCGACAACTTCACCGCGCCCGAGAAGAGCGCGCGCTGGCACCCGAGGCGCGAGCACAGCGCCGCGGCGGACGACGCGCGAGGCCGCCCGGCCCTGCCGCTCGGGCCGAAACGGCGCGTCAACTTCTGACGACGCGGGGCCATGCCTCGCGCCGGAATACGCCCGCGAAACGATGAAACGCCGTAAAACGGTTAATAAAAGAGCGTAAACTGCTCAATCAATCCTGACTTTTCCGGCTTTCGCAAATTCCGCAAAGCTGTGGAAATCTCGCTTCGATGCGACGAGGCGGGATTTTTTGTATCCGCGCGCGGCGCGCGGACGCGGCTGTATAATGACGGCGCGCGCTATATGACATATCATTGGCAAAGGAGGCGTAAAAAATGCTTGAACACAAATGCCCGTCATGCGGGCGTTCAATCGGCTACGAGGGGCTCTGCTGGCTCTGCCGCGCGGAGGAAGACCGGCGCGAGGCGCAGGCCTGGAGTGCGGAACAGATTGCTGAAAAACAGCGGAAGATAACCCAAAATATAACGGCGCTCGACGACTGGAAATCAGAGGAGACGAAAGACCTCTGGAGCCTGCTTTCATATCACGGCGCCGTAACGCCAGAGATGCAGCGCGCGGCGCTTGCGGCGGGCGTATTCGACGTCGAGCAGCTCTATTGGCGCGCTCCGGCCGACGTGGGCGCGGGGCTGGCGAGGGTGCTGATGGAGGCGGATTCCCATGACGAGGCGGGTTGTCTTATGTGCTGTCTTGCGATGCAGGGCGGGGACGAGGCTCTTTCGGCGCTGCTCGAACTTGAGCGGAACCCGCGCGCGTGGAGGAAAAAGCTCTACGCAGACCCTTCCATATACGCCGAGTGCGGCGGATGGACGTTCGACAAAGAGGGACGGCGGCGCGAGCTTGTATTCGACCGCTGCATCCCGCTTGTAAAAGGAACGCCCGGCGAGAACGAGCCGGCGCGGCTGATGCGCCCGCGCGAGGACTTCTGCCCGCACTGCGGCTGCCGCATGGTCGACGCCGTGATTCTCGACGGGCGCGACGAGCGGCTGCGCTTCCTCGGCGTGGACGGCGTGATAACGGCCGCCTGCTGTCCGAACTGCGTCGGCTTCGAAGAGGGCGGCGCTTTCACGCGCTTCAACCCGCGCGGCGGAGGCGAGCCTCTGCCGAATGATCTGACGCTTGACGATTGGGGAAATTGTCTCGGCGACGAGGGGCTGGCGGAGCTTGTAAACAACAGACTCGTCCTCGCTGAGCGCCATGTGCCGCCGTTCTACGGAGCGTACTACGAGGGCGTGAGCACGATAGGCGGCTTTGCGAACTGGATTCAGGACTGGCAGTACCTCGAATGCCCCGAGTGCGGCAGGCCGATGAAATATGCGGCGCAGATAGAGTGGGATATGCTCTTCGACGAATACGGCGGAGAGGGCACGCTCTACCTCGAAATCTGCCCCGACTGCCATATCGCGGGGCTGCTGCACCAGCAGACGTAGGGGCGGATAACGGCGCGGCGCGGGGGCCGCGGGGCCGCTCTACGCGGCCTTTCCGATAGCCGCCATGCTTCTCAAAAAAGGCGCGTCGTTTTTCAATGTGTTTTTGTTTCTCGGCGCGTGGTCTACGACGAAGATTCCGCAGATGCTCTTCGAAATTTCACAGCTCGGCGCAAGGTTCGCGGCGGCGCGCTTTGCGCTGAACCTTGCCGTAATCGCGCTGATCGCCCTGCTGATGGACAAAACGGCGGGCGCGCGGGAGAGGGCGGAGATTCTGAGGCGCGCGGATGAAATGTCCGAAAAACGCTAAATCATGCGCCGTGACGCTGCGTTTCTGCGCGCGCCGCGTTTTGCCGCGAACGGGACGGCGATACGAAACGGGCCGGAGCTCTGCGGTTTCCCGCGCTCCGGCCCGTTGCTTCTTCGGTTGCGCTTATTTCGTAAAAACTAGAACTTCTTGAATATCGAAGCCTTCGCGCCGCAGATGGGGCAGTTGGCCTCGGTCTTGCCCTTGTGGATGTAGCCGCAGATCGGGCAGAGATAGTAGTCGTCCTCGGCTCCGGCCATGTCGGCGAGGGCCTCTTTGTAGAGCTGCGCGTGGACCTTCTCGGCCTCGTTCGCGAAGTGGAAGACGCGGGCGGCCGTCTTGTCGCCTTCGGCCTCGGCTTCCTTGATCATCGGCGGG
>UQVV01000137.1 GCA_900544635.1 uncultured Cloacibacillus sp.
GTCCATGAAGGCCATGCCCGAAACTATGACGCCGGAGCCTCCGCACGCGGGGGAAAATTATCTGCTCGCCTTCGGGAACTGGAAGCTCAACGTTATGGCGCGCCATCTGATAGACGAGTCGGGCGTCGCCGTGCCGCTCTCGGCGGCGGAGTTCCGCCTTCTCATGCTGCTGCTGAAGCACCCGCAGCAGGTGGTGACGCGCGACATGATTATGGACTACCTCGCGGAACGCAGCCTGAACATCTACGACAGGAGCATCGACGCGCAGGTCAGCCGCCTCCGCGCGAAGCTGCGCGACAAGAACGCGAACCCGCCGATGATACGCACGATGCGCGGCGACGGCTATATGCTCGCCTCGCCGGTGCGGCGCGAGGCGGCGTGGGAATAGCCGGATGCGGCTCGCCGCGCAGGCCGGTTTCGGCGTTTTCACATTCATAGCGGAGAATCCCGCGCTCACGGCACTCATATGCTGCGCGGCGCTCGTTCTGCTCTGCCGCGTCGACGGCGGGCCGCGCCCGCTTTTCGCCTTCGCCGCATACTGCGCGCTTGCGGCGGCGGTCTATCTGCCTGGCGTATATTTTGGGGGCATGGGCGGCCTCCTGCTGCTCGCCTATACGCTCGCGCTCTTCCCCGTGATTTTCGGCGCGCTCTGGCGCTTCATGCCGCGCTTCGGAACGCGGCACGAAGAGCGCGATATAAAGGAAGTGGAATAGATTATGAAAGGCTTCATAAAATTCCTGCGGCTCGACTCGCTCTGCGGGCAGCTCGTCGCGATAGCGGTGCTGAGCGTCGCGGCGCTCCAGTGCGTCAACTACTACGCGGTATATTCCATACAGCAGTCCTACGCCGGAGAGTTTCTCGCGGTGGGACATGACTATTTAGCCTCCGTCTGCCAGGCGCTGGCGCATATGGACGCGGCGAAACGCGGGGAGTACCTCGCCTCGCTCGACAGGTCGCGCGCCGCGCTGCACAAGCCGTTCCGCTTCCGCGCCGCCGAAGCGCCGGAGTGGGAGACGGAAACGGATTATTACAAATCCGTGCTGGCGCGCGAGGCCGTGACGAAAATCCTGACCGAGGCGGGCATTCCGCCGCGCGACGTTCGCGCGCGCGTGCTCTATCAGGACGCGCCCGAGGCCTCGTCGCCGAGGTACGCGGGCTACGTCTTCCCGATGATGCAGATGCTCGTGCAGGACGGCGGCGGCTCGTGGCTTGAGCTCGTTCAGCCGCTCTCGGTGACGGACAGGCGGCTGATATGGCGGCAGAGGATTTTCATAATGCTTGAGTCGCTGATATGCTCCGCCGCCGTCATCATGCTCATCGTGCGCGCGATGCTGCCGCTGAACAGGCTCGGCAAAGAGATAGAGCGCTTCGGCGCGACGCCGGAGACGGCCCAGCCGCTCGAAGAGCGCGGAAATTACGAAGTGCGCGAGGTGGCGCGCTCTTTCAACAAAATGCTCGCGCGAGTGCAGCGCAATCTGACGGAGCGCAACAACATGCTCGAAGCGATGGGCCACGACCTGCGCACGCCGCTCGCGCGCGTGCAGCTGCGCCTCGACAGCATAGAGCCGCCCGAGCTGCGCGAAAAATTCGCCGCGAACATAGAGGAGATACGCTCGATAGTCGAGCAGGGGCTCGAGCTCGCTCGCAGCCTGCGCACCTCGGAGAAGGCCGTGCCGATGGACGCGGCGGCCTTCGCCGCAAGCGTGGCCGACGACATGGCGGCGAACGGCGGGGCCGTGACGTTCGCGGAAGCCGCGGACTGCGGCGAGCCGCCTCTCGTCGCGGCGCGCCCGACATGCCTGCGCCGCGCCGTCGAAAACCTCGCGTGCAACGCGCTCAAGTACGCGGGCGGTGCGGAGCTCTCAGTCGAACGGCGCGGCGAAAGCGTGATAATCCGCGTCGAGGACCGCGGCCCGGGAATCCCGCCAGAGCTTCTCGAAAAGGTCTTCGAACCCTACTTCCGCGTAGAAGGCTCGCGCAGCCGCGGAACTGGCGGCACGGGCCTCGGCCTCACGATAGCGCGCAACATGGTGCTCCTCAACAACGGCTCCCTGACGCTCGAAAACCGCGAGGGCGGCGGCCTGCGCGCGGTGATAACCCTGCCCGCGCTAAAGATGGCGAAAATCGGAGAAATCCGAAGCTAGAGGCTTGTCTTAGACGACGCTCTAAGAATTAGCATAAATCAGGCGAAAGAACAAAACAGGAGCAATTCGGGAAAAGCGCACGGCGCTTGTCCGCTGTTGGCGCTTTGCCCGAAGAAAGGAGAACGAAATGAAAATGAGAAAAATTTTTGCGTTTACGGCTGCCGCCGCGATTTTCGCGGCGCTCGGATTTTCGGCGGAAGCGGCGCGCGCCGCGGAAGCTCCGCTCGCGGGAGACAAGAAAGCGCTCGTCGTCTACTTCTCAAAGACGGGCAACACGCAGGGCGTCGCGGAGACGGTCGCGAAGCTCACGGGCGCGGATATATTCCGCTTGGAAACCGTCGAGCCCTACCCCGACGACTACCACACGTCGACCGAGGTCGCAAAGCGCCAGCTTGAGGAAAACGCGCGCCCCGCGCTCAAAGCCGTGCCGCAGGATCTCGCGCGGTACGACGTGATATTCCTCGGACACCCCGTCTGGTGGCACACCATTCCGACGCCCGTCATGACCTTCCTCGAAGGCGCGCAGCTCGCGGGTAAAACGGTCGTCCCATTCTGCACGCACGGCGGCGGAGGCGCGGACGAGAGCACGGCGGCGATACGTAAGCTCGCTCCGAGCGCTGCGGTGCTCGACGATAAAGAGTTCTACGGCGGCGCGTCGGAGGACGAAGTAGCGGAATGGCTCGCGGGACTGAAATAGCGGCGCGCGCGGAAATTTCAAGATTTATCGGAGGATTAAAACAATGAAGGTAATGCTCGTAAACGGAAGCCCGCACAAGAACGGGACGACAAACGCGGCGCTCGGCGTAATCGCGGAGCAGCTCGGCAAAGACGGGGTCGAGAGCGAAATTTTCTGGCCGGGCGCGAAGCCCATATCCGGCTGCATAGGCTGTATGGCCTGCGCGAAGCTCGGCAGGTGCGTCATTGAGGGAGACCGCGTCAACGAATTCGTCGAGCTCGCAGAGAAGGCGGACGGCTTCATCTTCGGCACGCCGACGCACTACGCGGCGGACGCGGGGCATATCACATCGTTCATGCACCGCGTCTTCTACTCCGACTTTATAGGCAGAAGCGGCTCCGCCGTGCGCCTCAAGCCAGCCGCGGCGGTCGCGGTCGCGCGCCGTGCGGGAGCGGTCCCCGCCTTCGACCAGCTCAACAGGATGTTCACGATATGCGAGATGCCCGTCGTCTCCTCGCGCTACTGGAACATAGCCTTCGGTCACAACGCCGAAGAACTTATGCAGGACGCGGAAGGGCTGTGGACTCTGCGCACGCTCGCGCGGAACATGGCCTTTTTCCTAAAGTGCATCGAAGCGGGAAAGAAGCTCGGCGTGACGCCGCCAGAGCAGGAAGAGCCGGTCTTTACGAATTTTATACGCTGACGCAGAACGCGCGGAAGAAAGGAAGAATCAAGCTATGAATAAATTTTTGAAAAACACATTCGCGTCGCTCGCGCTCGCGGCGGTTATCTGCGGCGCGGCGTTCGCAGCGGAGCCTCAGCCGCTCGTGATACGCGAGCAGGGAGTATTCGCGGCGGGCGGAACGGTGAAACAGAATCCCGGCAAGTTCGACCCGTACAAATGGAACGCTGAAGGTCAGACGCTGCACGGCGACCACGCGCGGGTCTTCTACCAGATACCGGAAAACGCGAAGAAGCTGCCGCTTGTATTCCTTCACGGCGCGGGGCAGTCGATGGCGACGTGGCAGACGACGCCCGACGGACGCGAGGGCTTTCAGAACATCTTCCTGCGCCGCGGCTTCCCGGTATATCTTCTCGACCAGCCGAGACGCGGACAGGCGGGGCGCTCGACCGTGGACATGGAGGTGAAGGCCGCGCCCGACGAACAGCTTTTGTTCGGAATCTTCCGTTTGGGAATCTGGCCCGACTTCTTCCCGAACGCGCAGTTCTCGCGCGACCCCGCGGCGCTTGAGCAGTATTTCCGTCAGGCGACGCCGAACACCGGCCCTTACGACGCCGAGGTTATATCCGACGCGGTCTCCGCGGTTTTTGACAGAATAGGCGAGGGCGTGCTCGTAACGCACTCGCAGGGCGGCGGCCCGGGCTGGCGCACGGTTATGAAGAATCCGAAGGTTCGCGCGGTCGTAGCCTACGAGCCGGGCAGCGACTTCGTCTTCCCGAAGGGCGAGGCCCCGGCCCCGATGCCGAGCTCGGCTGGAACTCTCGCGCCCACTGAGGTCGAGCTTGAAGATTTTCTGAAGCTGACGAAAATTCCGATAATCGTCTACTACGGCGACAATATACCGGAAGAGCCGTCGGCGAACCCGGGACAGGATAACTGGCGCGTGCGCCTCGCCATGGCACGACTCTGGGCCGGTGCGGTGAACAAGCACGGCGGCGACGCGAAGCTCGTCCATCTGCCCGAGATAGGTGTGCGCGGCAACACACACTTCCCCTTCTCCGACCTCAACAACATCGAGATAGCGGACCTCATGTCGCAGTTCCTGCACGAAAAGGGGCTCGACAGGTAGAACTTACGAAAGCGGCGAAATCCGACGGGCCGCCCGCCGCGGCTCGCAGCGCGTCGCGCACTTATTGCGGCGCGCCGCGTTTTCCTATATATTGCGTCTGTTGGAGTGAGGAATTTACGCTCAGGCATATTGAAAAAGCCGAAAGAGGGGCGTTGTGCAGATGACGTATGTCGCTGTGGCGGGGCTGTTCATAGTTTATTTGATAACCGAATATCCTGCGCCGGCCTGCGCGGCGGGGGCGCTGGCGCTGTGGCTGCTCTGCCGCGCCGCAGGAAGTCTCGTCCCGGCCGCCGCCTTTGCGGTATACTGCGCTCTTACGGCGCTCGCATACGCCGCCGGCAGGGCGTTCATCCACCCGTCATATCTCCCGGGTATGGGCGGGTTGGCGCCGCTCGGCGTTATGGTCGCCCTCTTCCCCGTCATATTCGGCGCGCTGTGGCTGTTGCTGCGCCGCCTGATGTGACGGCGCGCGCCGGAAAAAATCTGCCCGTTTTCGTACGCAGCGCGCCGTGGCGCGAATTTCCGCTACTCCGCGCCCTCCGCGGGGCGGATGCCGAGCTCGCGCTCCGCGGCTATCAGGTGCGAGCGGACGAAGCCGTAGGCGCGCAGCGATTCGAGGAAACCGCGCATCTCGTCCTTCGAGCGGAAGGCCGCCTCTATGAGAAAGTCCAGCTCACCGTAAATTTCCCAGAAGCGTATCACCTCGCGCGAATTTTCGAGCAGCGGCGCTAGCGTCGCGTTCGGCGTGCCGCTGAACTGCGCGTCGGGGTTGAACTTGAAGGTTATCATCACGTGCAGC
>UQVV01000138.1 GCA_900544635.1 uncultured Cloacibacillus sp.
GCCTTTGTGGAGGCGACGGCGATTTCCGGTCCGGCGTATGTATGGATCACATAGTCGGCTTCACGTGCGATCGAGGAACCGGTGACATTGACGACCGCAAGCGTCGTCGCCCCATTTTGGCGGGCCAGACGCAGCGCGGCAAGTGTGTCGGCCGTTTCCCCGGACTGTGAAATCAGCAGCACGAGCGAGCGTTTTGAACAGTCCGACGCCGTCCGCCACGCGTTTCGAAGCCGAAACCATTGCCGTGTATGATGGCGAGAAGAAGACGGCCCGACGAAGGAGTATCCATGAACATCGTCTGCCTCGACCTCGAGGGTGTGCTCGTCCCGGAGATCTGGATCGCGTTCTCCGAGGAGTCCGGCATCCCGGAGCTCTCCCGCACCACGCGCGACGAGCCCGACTACGACAAGCTCATGGCCTTCCGCATCGCCACGCTGCGCGAGCACGGGCTGGGCCTGCATGAGATCCAGGACGTCATCGCGCGCATCGACCCGCTCCCCGGCGCGCGCGAGTTCCTCGACGCGCTCCGCGAGCGCGACCGCCGCGACGACGGGGATGACTATCGTTCCGAGCGGCTTGAGGCGCTCGATGACCTTGCCGGGCTGTCCCGCTCCAGTCGTGACTACGGGGACGCGGTACTTGGCGGCAAGCTCGAGGGCGTCGCCAGCCGTCGGCGACATGAGCATGATGTTGAGGCCGAAGGGCTTGTCGGTGAGCGTCTTTATCTTCTGTATCTGACGCTCGAGAAGCTCCGGCGGCATATTCGCCGCCGCGATTATTCCGAGGCCGCCGCCGTTGCTGACCGCCGCCGCAAGGTCCGCGTCGGCGACCCAGGCCATGCCGCCCTGGATTATCGGGTATTTGATTTTAAGCAGTTTGGTTATCGCGTTATTTTCAAACATCTATCAATCCGCTCCTTATGCTTCGTATAACATCGCGCCCAGCGTCATACCCGCGCCGAAAGCCATAAAGAGCACCTTTTCGCCGCTTTTGATACAGCCGGATTTCATCGCTTCGTCCAGCGTCACCATCAGCGAGGCCGCGGACGTGTTTCCGTAATTTTCGAGATTCATAAGAGTGCGCTCGGTCGGAACGCCGAGGCGCTTGAAGAGGCTGTCGATGATTCTCGTGTTCGCCTGGTGGAGCACCCAGAAGCCTATATCAGAGGGCTCGACGCCGGACTCTTCGCAGAAATTCTTTATGAAGGGAGGAAGATGCACGTTGACGAACTTGAAGACCTCCGCGCCGTGCATGCGCAGGACGGGATCCTCGCGGCCCTCTTCCTTGTCTATCGTTATGAGGGCGTGCTTCGCGCCGTCGGCCTTGAGCTCGGCGGCGATGAAATGCCCCTTGCCCTCCTCGGAACGCGAGAGCACCGCGGCGCCCGCGCCGTCGCCGAAGAGTATGCACGACGAACGGTCCGTCCAGTCGAGCACTCCGGCGAAATCCTCGGAGCCTATCACGAGGACGTTCTTCCAGATGCCGCTCGCGATGCCGCCTATGGCGGTCGTCATCGCGGTGAGGCTTCCCGTGCAGCCCGCGAGCACGTCGTAGGTGCCTGCGTTCGCCGCGCCGAGCATTCCCTGCACCTTCGACGCCGTGCAGGGGCATACGGTGTCCGGCGTGTCCGTCGCGACGATTATAAGGTCGAGCTCTGAGGCCGCAATTCTCGCGTCCTCGAGAGCCGCGAGGCCGGCCTTATAGGCGAGGTCGCTGCATTTCTCGTCCTCGGCGGCAAAGTGGCGCTTTCTGATGCCGGTGCGCGTCACTATCCATTCGTCGCTCGTGTCGAGAATTTTCTCGAAGTCGAAATTCGTCATTACCTTCTCGGGGATATATCTCCCCGTTCCCGCGATTCTGACGGGGTATCCGCTAATCATTGTTATCCTCCGCGCCTTTCGCTATTTCGTTCTGAATTCTCTCAACGCCGTTGCGCCGTATGAAATTCGCGCCACTCGTTATCGCGTTGGCGATGGCGTTAGCGCGCGAGCGGCCGTGTACCTTCACGACGCTGCCGCAGACGCCGAGCACCGGCGAACCGCCGTACCTCTCCCAGTCGAAGCGCCCCATTATGCGCTTCATCGCGGGAAGCATAAAGAAGCATCCGATTTTCGGAAGCATGTGGTGTTTATATTCTTCTTTGAGCTGGCTCTGGATGAGCTCGCCGAGCCCCTCTCCGAATTTGATGACGACGTTGCCCGTGAAGCCGTCGCAGACGACGACGTCCGATATGCCGTTCGGGATGTCCTTGCCCTCCGCGTAGCCCTGGAAGTTGAGCTTCGTCTGCTCGATGAGCACGCGCGCCGCGGAGATGACCTCGTCGCCCTTCGTCGCCTCCTCGCCGTTGCTGAGCAGGCGGACCGACGGATTTTCGACGTTTCTGAAAAGCTTCATATATATAGAACCCATCTGGGCGAATTGTAAGAGGTTCACCGGCTTGCAGCGCACCGTGCCGCCGACGTCCATCAGAAGCGTGCAGCGGTTGAGCACGGGAAGCACCGCGCCGAGGCCCGGGCGGTCGATGCCGGGGATGCGTCCGAGAAGTAGCACCGCGCCCGCGGCTATCGCTCCGGTGTTGCCCGCGGAGACGATGCCGTCAGCTTCGTGCGAGCGCACCATGTTGAAGCAGACGACGAGGCTCGAGTTCTTCTTCCGGCGTATCGAGAGCGACGGGGAGTCGCTGCCCGTTATGACTTCGTCCGTGTGGACGATGCTGAGCCGCGAGCGGACCGAGGCGTCCGCCTTCTCTATTATCGGCTTTATCCTTTCACTGTCGCCGACCAGCGCGACGAAAAGCTCCGGATCGTGCTGGCAGGCCTGTATCGCCGCCTTGCAGGGCTCCTCGGGGGCGTGGTCCCCGCCCATGGCGTCAAGTGCAATCAGCATTTCTCGTCCCCCAATTTTTCGGTATTGTGGCTGTCTATCGCGGCGACGACGAAACGCCCTACGAATATCTCACGCTCGCCGATTTTTGAATGAACGCTCACCACGTATTTGTTGCCTTTGTGCGTGCCGACCTTCGAACGCGCGACGATTTTTTCTCCGATATATGCCGGCTGGCAGTACTTGAGGCGCGCCGCCGCGGAGACGACCATCTCCGCGTCTATCGTCGCTATCGCGAGCGAAGCGGCCTGCGCGTAGATGTAGTAGTCGCCCACCATATCCGTCCTGCGGAAGGCCATGTCGGGATTTATCTGAAGCGTCGAAAGCGCCCAGCTGTTCGGCTCGAGGCCGAGAAGCTCGCCGACGACCTCGTCGTCGCGCAGCGACTTCAGGCGACTCGCCGCGTGCTCGGCCATCGCGCGCGTCCTTTCGCGAAGCTCCGGTATCGCGAGCAGGCCGCGGTCGAGCCTTACGGTGCTGAGACTCACGCCGAGCTTCGTGGATATCTCCTCGTCGGTGAGCAGCGGGTTCGTCTCTATCAGTTGTAAGAGTTGGCTGTGACGCCGCTTTCTGCTTTCGGAACGCATCTTCTTCTCCTAAAAACAAGCTCATATTATGAGCTGGTCTTAACAGCAGACAAGATATTATAAGCGCGCGCCGTTGTCAATAGCATTCGACGCAATTTCATCGGGAATTTTTATAAAATTCGCGCGGCGGGGGAAACGATGCGGATAAAAGAATCGCGGCCCAGGCGTAAGCCGGAGCCGCGAGGCGAAAGTCTGTCTGAAAAATTTTATTCAGCGGTCTTCTCTTCTGTGATTTTGAGGACCTGACGGCCCTTGTAGAAGCCGCAGGCCGGGCAGGCGCGGTAGGTCTCGATGACCTCGCCGCAGTGCTTGCAGGTCGTGAGGCTGGGAGCCTCGAGTGAACCAAGCCAGTGAGCTTTGCGGTTGTGCGTGCGGGAGTGGGATACTCGCCTCTTTGGAGTTGCCATTGTCTTTTCCCCCCTTAGATCTTCACCGGTACATATTGCCAACTGGGTAATTGTATCACTGATTCCAGTTTTTTGCAGTATTTATTTTTATTGATTCTCCATAAATTTCCGCAGGACTTCAAAACGCGGGTCCCCGCTCTCGCTTCTGCACGAGCACAGGCCCTTGTTGAGGTTCGCTCCGCACTGCGGGCAGAGGCCGCGGCAGTCGGGCGAACAGAGAAGCGCGGCGGGGAGCGCCGTTATCAGCGTCTCCCACACCATCTGCGCCAGGTCTATCTCGTCCTCCCACGAGTCGAGAAGTATTATCTCCTCGTCGCCGTCCTGCTCGCCCTCGTTCTTCTCGCGCAGCTGCTCGTCACGGCGCAGCGAGAATATGTAGCGGAGCTCTCCCTTTATGCGGCTTCTCGCGGGCTCGATGCAGCGCGCGCACGGCGCTTCGACCTCCGTCTCGACGGAGACCTCGGCGACGACGCGCCCTTCCGAGCGGAACGCCGTCACCCTGACATTCAAATCAGAGAGCGGCTGGTATATCTGGTCCCAGTAGCTGACGGCCCTGTCGAACGGCAGCGTGAACTCGTCCTCGTAGGGCGCGCCGTCGCGCGGGACGGCGGCCAGGACGAGCCTGCATTTCCAGCTTTTGGGAGCAGATTCAAGATATTCGGGCATTTCTTACTTGCCGGCTTCCTCCACGCATCTCTTCGTGTCGCGCGCGATAGCCATCTCTTCGTCTGTCGGGACGACCATGACGGTGACCTTCGAGTCGGGCGTGCTGATGACGACCTCTTTGCCGCGGCAGTTGTTCTTCTCGGCGTCGAACTTGATGCCCATGAATTCCATGTCTTTGCAGACAGCCTCGCGGAAGGTGATGCCGTTCTCGCCGATGCCGGCCGTGAATACGACGACGTCCACTCCGCCCATCTCGGCGGCGTAGGAGGCTATGTACTTCTTGACGCCGGTGATGAGGATGTCCTGCGCTATCTTAGAACGCTCGCAGCCCTTTTCGGCGGCTTCCTCAACGTCGCGGAGGTCGCTCGAAACGCCGGATACGCCGAGGAGTCCGGATTTCTTGTGGATGATGTCGCTGACCTTCTGCGCGTCGCCGAGCTTCTCCATGAGGTTGATGACGACGAGCGGGTCGACGTTGCCGCTGCGCGTGCCCATGAGGAGGCCTTCGGCGGTGCCGAGTCCCATGGAGGTGTCGACGCACTTGCCTCCGTCGACCGCGGTGATGGAGCTTCCGTTGCCGAGGTGGCAGGTGACTATCTTGAGGTCCTTGATGTCTTTGCCGAGTATTTCGGCGGCGCGGTTCGCGACATATCCGTGGCTCGTGCCGTGGAAGCCGTAGCGGCGGATACGGTCTTTCTCATAATACTCGTAGGGGATGCCGTAGATGAAGGCCTTGGGCGGCATGGTCTGATGGAAAGCAGTGTCGAAGACGACGACGTTCGGCTTGCCGGGGAGCACGTCCATGACGGCCTTGAGGCCCATGAGGTTCGCGGGGTTGTGCAGCGGCGCGATGTCGAAGAGCGAGCGTATGTGCTCCTTGGCCT
>UQVV01000139.1 GCA_900544635.1 uncultured Cloacibacillus sp.
AAACGTCCGGCGAGTTCTGCCCTGCCCCGCTGTTTGGCGGCTGCGGGCGGATTGTGCGCGCGGCTTCTAGCCATAGGGTCAGACTGCGGTGTGAAACCTGCGTCCATAGATAAAGCGCGCGAGCGGCGCCGCCGCGCGCGGCAAAAATTTCACAGCAAAGGAGTATGCGGGCAGAAAATGAGCGAACCAAACGCAAAACCAATCATTCCGAGCCGGCACATGACGAAGGACGAGCTGCGCGAGCTTGAGAGCGCGCCGAAGACGCCGTTCCAGATATTTATCGACAGGCTCGTCTGCTTCTCGCCGGTCATCGCGGGCGCGCTGGCGCTCGCCGAGTATTACATGATTCCGAACCTGCCGGGCAACGAGAGCACGGACGTCTACGCATATTTCATAGGCACGCTGATGGCGGCGGTCTTCGCGGTGTTCCTTGTCTCGTTCATCAACAAGAAGGTCTTTTACACCCTGCGCTACAAAGCGCCGTTCTATTCCTTCATTTTCCTGATGTTCCTCGCCTACGACTGGCTGACGCTGAAGACTGGGCTGCTCGTCCTTCCGTACTTCCCGTGGGTCGACCAGGTGCTCTGGGCCTTCATCTCCGACCGCGCTTACATGGCTGAATGCACCGTCAATTCGCTGATACTGCTCTTCACGGGCTACTTCACGGGCGCTGGGCTCGGCCTCGTGACGGGCGTCGCCTGCGGCTACAACAGGCGGATCAACTACTGGATTGCGCCCTTCATGAAGCTGCTCGGCGCGATCCCCTCGACTACGTGGCTGCCGGTCGTCATGGTGCTCGCCTCGACGCTCTTCAAGGGCAGCGTCTTCATCATCGCGCTCGGCGTCTGGTTCTCCGTTACTATCGCGACGCAGACGGGCATCAACAACATCGACAAGTCGTTCTTCGAGGCGGCGCGCACGCTCGGCGCTAAGGGCTCGCAGCTCGTCTTCCGCATAGCGATTCCGTTCGTCATGCCGAACATCTTCCAGGGGCTGACGCAGGGCATGAGCTCCGCCTGCACGGCGCTGCTCGTCGCGGAGATGATAGGCGTCGAGTCCGGCCTCGGCTGGTACATCTCGTGGCAGAAGAGCTGGGCGCAGTACGGCAAGATGTACGCCGCCATCGTCCTGATATGCGTCATTTTCGTCGTAGTCAACGCGCTGCTGACCTTCATCAGAAGAAGGGTTCTGCGCTGGCAGGAAGGAGCTGTCCACGAATGAGTGAAAATATCCTAAAGCTCGAACATGTCTCGAAGAGCTTCGCGCGCACAGACGCCGCGGACGTTACGAACGCGCTGCAGGACGTCAGCCTCGAGGTGCGCACTGGCGAGTTTATCAGCATCGTCGGCGCGTCGGGCTGCGGCAAGTCGACGATACTGCGCCTCATAGCCGGGCTGATTGCGCCGACGACGGGCACGCTGACGCTCGACGGCAGGCCGATAACGGGCCCCGCTCCGGAGCGCGGCATGGTCTTTCAGAAACCGACGCTCTTCCCGTGGCTCACCGTCGAGCAGAACGTATCCTTCAGCCTCCGCATGATGCACAACACCGAAGGAATGGACGAGAAAGTGGACAGGCTCGTCAAGATGGCGGGGCTCGAGGAGTTCCGCACCTCGTATCCGCACCAGCTCTCGGGCGGTATGGCGCAGCGCGTCGCGCTGATACGCACGATGATAAACAACCCGCCCGTCTTCCTGCTCGACGAGCCGCTCGGCGCGCTCGACGCCTTCACGCGAATGAACATGCAGGACGAGCTGCTCGGCATGTGGGGCGAGAGCCGCCACATGATGCTCATGGTCACGCACGACGTCGACGAGGCGCTCTACATGGGCACGCGCGTCGTCATAATGGCCCCGCGCCCGGGCCGCGTGCGCGAGGATCTGAAAATAGAGCTCGAATACCCGCGCAACCGCACGAGCAGCAAATTCATGGAATACCGCAAACACGTCCTGGAAATGCTCGACTTCGGCCGCGCGGAGGACGAGGCGGAATAAACCGAAACATCAGGCTGCGGCGAAAAACCATAAAGCCTTTTGTAAATTCCTATAGAAGGAGAAGATGCACAGTGAAGAGAAAGCTTTTGAGCGCGGTGCTCTGCTGCCTGATAGCGGCGACTACTCAGGCGGCGTGGGCGGCGGGAGACCCCGCCGAGGACGAGGCATGGAAGAAGGAGCCCGCATACGGCAAGGAGATAATCGTCGGCTACAACGGCGGCCTCTGCCTCGGCACCTTCGGAATCGCCCAGATGAAGGGCTTCTATGAGGCCGAAGGGCTCAAGACGAAGATCGTCCGCATGGCGGGCGGCAGCAGCGCGCAGACCGACGCGATAGGCACGGGCAAGGTAGACGTAGCGGGCGACCACATCGCTACGATGCTCGTCCCCACCATCAACGGCGTGCGCATGAAGTTCACG
This sequence comes from uncultured Cloacibacillus sp., assembly GCA_900544635.1. Taxonomy (GTDB): domain Bacteria; phylum Synergistota; class Synergistia; order Synergistales; family Synergistaceae; genus Caccocola; species Caccocola faecigallinarum. The sequence continues at coordinate 2,414 of UQVV01000139.1, forward strand.
ACCGGCATCCACACGGGATGCAAATCGCTCTACGTCCTTAAGGATTCCCCGATTAAGAGCACGAAGGACCTCGAAGGCAAGTACATCGCGATACCGGACGGAATAGGCAACTCCGACCACAACATAGCGATGCGCTTCCTCAACAAGGACAACGTAGACCCGATGAAGGTCAAATGGAAGGTAGTCGAGGCCGGAGCCTCCGTCCTCGCGATGCAGAACGGCGAAATCGCGGCGGCGCTGCTCGGCGACCAGTTTGCGAAGCAGTTCCTCGACAACGGCACGCTGCGCATAATCCGCTCGCTCACCTTCGACGAGGACTTCAAGAAAGAAGCCTGCTGCATCCACGCCGTTTCGCTCGACTTTTACAACCAGAACCCCATCACCGTCAAGAAGCTGACGCGCGCCCACGAGAAGGCCAGCGAATGGATGATGAACAACCGCGAAGAGGCGGTCAAAATCCTCCAGGCCAACAACTGGGCCTCCGGCGACTACGACCTCGTGCTTGAAATCTTCAACACCTACGACTTCAGCATCAGCGACGAGCTGACCGAGCAGACGCTGCGCGACACCATCAACGACTACAAGAAGTTCGGCCTCATCGACAAGAACAAGGACACCGAAACCCTCATCAAACAGGTCTGGGACCCGGTGCTCGCCGACTAACTACTTCAACCCTACCTCTTCAGCAGACAAGGCGGCTCCGAAAGGGGCCGCCTTGTCGTATCTCCGTTTAATAATCGCCGCCGTGCAGCGAAAGATACCATAGCGAAGCAGATATGGACAAAACCCTACCTCCGCGCCTCCGTCCTGCGCCGGTATATGAAATACGCCGCGCCCGCCGTGCAGAGCTCGGCGAGCCAGAAGGCGTGCCAGACGCCTGCGGCTCCGAGGAAGCGGCTCAGGATAAAGGCGGCGGGGATTGTGATTACCGCGTAGCGCAGCAGCGAGATGACGAACGACGGCGCGCCCATGCCGAGACCTTCGAGAGCACCCGAGGCTATTACGGAAACCGTCGAGACGATGAAGCCGAGGCTGATGACGCGCAGCGCCGCGGCGCCCGCGCGCACCGTTTCGGCGTTCTGCGTGAAGGGGCTGATGAGCGCCTCCGGCATCGCCTGGCAGAGCAGCGTTCCGAAGGCCATGATGCCAGCCGCGAGCGCGAGCGCCGTCAGGCAGATGCGCCGCACGCGCGCGTACTCGCGCGCGCCGTAGTTGTAGCCGACGAGCGGCCTCATGCCCTGCACGATGCCGTTGGCCGGTAGATAGAGGAACGTCTGCAATTTGTAGTAAACGCCGAGGACGACGACGTAAATCTGCGAATACTGCGAAAGAATGATATTCAGCGACGAAATGAGCAGCGACGGCAGCGCGAGGTTCAGCGCCGCGGGCACGCCGACGGAGTAGAGGCGGCGCGCCGTGCCGCGCGTGACGCGCGCGTACCTCGCGGCGACATGCACCGGCAGAGGGTTCAGCCGCGCGAGCAGAAGATACATCGCGAGCGTCAGCGTCTGCCCGATGCCCGTAGCCCACGCCGCGCCCTCGATTCCCATCGCGGGCACGGGGCCGAAGCCGAAAATCATAATCGGGTCGAGGATGATATTCGCGACGCAGCCGCACATCATGCAGAACATCGTCGAAGCCATGCGCCCGACCGACTGGAAAATCTTCTCGTAGGCGAGCCCCAGCGCGATGACGAGCGAGAAGGCGAAGGCTATGTTCGAGTAGCGCAGCCCGAGGCTCACCACCGCCGCGTCGTCCGTGAACATTCCGAGAAACGACGGCATAGCCGCGATGCAGACGACCGTCAGCAGAACGCCGTGGACGGCGCTCAGCACGACGCCCTGCGTAGCCGCCGCGTCCGCGCGCTCAAAATCCTCCGCGCCGAGCTGGAAGGCGACGGCGGCGTTGATGCCGACGCCGAAGCCTATCGTTATAGCGCCGATGAAATTCTGGACCGGAAAAACGAGCGACAGCGCCGTCATCGCGTCCTCGCTTATCTGCGCGACGAAGTAGCTGTCCACGATGTTGTAGAGCGAAAGCACCACCATCGAAAGCATCATAGGCAGCGCCATAGAGAGCACGAGCGGCAGCACGGCCCTCTCCTTCATGAAAGTCTGATCCATCTGCGAATACTCCCCTTCTTCATCGCCGGACATAAAAAACGCCGCACAAGGGCCGCGTCCGGCTGTTGTGTGGCGAAAAGTATTTTCATACAAAAAATCCACTCCGCCCCCGCGGGGCGGTTTTATACGCGTAAGATACACGCCGCGCGCAAATGTGTCAAGCGGTTGCACGCGGCTCCGGGCGCGCTGTACGTTATTTCATTACCTTATTCAGCAAAGTTTCAAAGCTGTCCACGTGGTCGTAAGTCACGAGGCCGCCTGACAATCTGGCAAAAAGCTTCTTCGCGCAGTCTATTTTCGCCTTTTCTATCGGGCGGAGGTTCAGCGATTCCAGCGTCCCCTTCGTCTCGGCGACGAAGTAAATGTGCTTTACCTTACCTTCGCGGAAAACTATCGCCCAGTCCGGGGAATAGTCGCCGACCGGCGTAGGAATGCGGAACCCTCTGGGCAGCTTCGCGTAAATGAACACCTCCTCGGAGCCGTCCATACTTTCGGCGAATTTCCGCTCCACGCTTTTTCGGCAAGGCCGTCCGTAAACACATACTGCTGTATCGCTTTCTTGGCGGGGTAGGCCCTCTCCATCGCGGCATGCTTCTCAGCCGTGAAGATGCTGCTGTCGTAGCTCCCTTCGACAGCGTCGTAGACGATATGCTCGACTATCATCGCCGCTTTCTGTTCGTTGATAAGTCGTATCGCCTTGGATATGAACTCTTCGGGGTTCTGCCTGTACATGGCGAAAGTTTCCGGCTTTATACCTTGGAGTATGGCCGCGGCGGTGCGGCGCGTCAGAGTAGTGCCCGCGGCGATTTTGCCGATCAGGTCGTATTTTATCCGGCTCCCGCCCGTGTCGGCCAGCGTCTCTGTCCTGCTCTTCGC
>UQVV01000140.1 GCA_900544635.1 uncultured Cloacibacillus sp.
ATAATAGAGGCAAAGGCTGCGCGGAAGGAGCGGTAAGATGAGGATACTTGTCGCGGAAGACGAAAGGGATTTGAACAGGCTGATATCGGAGGCGCTCGAGGACGCCGGGTACAGCGTAGACCGCTGCTACGACGGCGGCGAGGCGCTCGATTTCTTGGAATGCGCCGTTTACGACGCCGCGGTGCTCGATATACTGATGCCCGTCAAAAGCGGGCGCGAAGTGGTGCGCGAGCTGCGCGCGCAGGGGATATCGACGCCGGTGCTATTCCTCACGGCGCTCGACGGCGTGGACGACCGCGTCGCGGGCCTCGACGACGGCGCGGACGACTATCTGGTAAAGCCCTTCGCCTTTCCGGAGCTGCTCGCGCGGCTGCGCGCCATCACGCGCAAATATTCGCAGGCAAAGAGCGCGACGCTCACCGCGGGCGACCTGACGCTCGACACCGCGTCGCGCAGGGTCTCGCGCGGCGGGCGCGAGATAAGCCTCTCCGCGAAGGAGTTCGCGATACTCGAATACCTCATGCGCAGCAAGGGCGCGGCCGTCTCGCGCGAAAAGATAGAGAACAACGCGTGGAACTACGACTACGAGGGCGGCTCCAACGTCGTAGACGTATATATAAGCTACCTGCGCCGCAAGATAGACGACGGCTTCGAGCAGAAGCTGATCCACACCGTGCGCGGCGCGGGCTGGATGATAAAGGAGCCGGAATAGCATGGCGCTCCGCCTCTCCGTCAAGGCGCGCGTCACCGCGTGGTTCACGGCGCTGATGCTGCTCGTCACGGCGGCGGCGCTCGGCTTCATCGTCGCGCTCGGCGGCACGATGCTCGAGGGCATAGCGAAGGCGAACCTCTCGCGCGCCGTGCAGGTGAACGCCGGAGCCGTCGAATACTACCGCGACGAAAGAAGCGAGAAATTCGAGCTCGACGACGACTTCTCCCCGAACATCTTCGGAAGCCGCTGCGCCGTCTACACCGGCGAAGGGCGGCTGCTCACCGGCGTCATGCCCGACGGGCTCGGCGCGGGAGAGCCCTTCGCAGCGGGGCCGCCGAGGCTCGTCAGCGGCGGCGGGCAGCGCTTCTACATCTGCGACCTACCGATTTCCGGCGGCGCGCTGTGGGTGCGCGGCGTCACGACCGCGGAGGAGGCCGAGGTGTTCTTCACCTCGATGGCGCGGCTCTCGTTCGTCATCCTGCCTGTGCTCGTGCTCATAGGCGCGGCTGGCGGGTACTTCATAGTGCGCCGCGCCTTCCGCCCGATAGACCGCATGATAGCCGCCGCCGACGCGATAAACGAAGGCAGCGACCTCTCCGCGCGCATCGGCCTGCCGCCGAAGGACGACGAGATACACAGAATAGCCGCGGCCTTCGACAGAATGCTCGCGCGCCTCGAAGCCTCGTTTGAATCCGAAAAACAATTCGCCTCCGACGCCTCGCACGAGCTGCGCACGCCGACCGCCGTCATCCTCGCGCAGTGCTCCGCGCTCGAAAAAGAGGGGCTGACCGAAAAAGACTACAAAAAGGGAATATCCGCGATAGACCGCCAGGCGCAGAAAATGTCGCGCCTCATCAGCCGCCTGCTCAACATCACTCGCCTCGAGCAGGGCACGGTAAAGGCGCAGTTCGAGCGCGCCGACCTGAGCGAGCTCGCCTCCGTCGTCTGCCGCGAAATGTCCTCCGTGCATCCCGACGCCGAGCTGTCCTCGGAGATAGAGCCGGAAATCTACGCCGAGCTCGACGTGGCGCTGATGAGCCGCCTCATCGAGAACCTCGTCGAAAACGCGATTAAGTACGGCGACGGCAAGGTACGCGTCACGCTGCGCCGCGAGGGCGGCGACGTCAAGCTCGCGGTAGGCGACAACGGCCCCGGCATAACGCCCGAAGAACTCCCGAAAATCTGGCAGCGCTTCTACCGCTCCGACAAATCGCGCTCAAGCGGCGGCCTGGGCCTCGGCCTCTCGCTCGTCAAACAAATAGCCGGCCTCCACAACGCGCGCGTAACCGCCGAAAGCTTCCCCGGCAAAGGCAGCGTATTCACGCTGACGATGGCGGAGAGGTAAAGGCGCGAAGCAAGCACGCGGAGGCTGCGCAAGCGGGACAAAGCCGGTGCCTCGCTGAAAAACGAGGCCCGGCTCCGCGCTTCGCCGCGCTCACATCCCGCGACAGAACGGCGGCGCGGGCATATAATTTCAGCATCGGAGTGAACTCAAAGGGGGAGCGGAAATGAACGTCGTTCAGATAATATTCAGCCCGACCGGCGGAACGCGCCGCGCTGCGGAAATCATAGCGGCGGAGCTCGGGACTGCCGGAACCGTCGTGGACTTGACGGATGCGGGCGCGGATTTTTCTTCGGTCACGTTGAACAAGGATGATATTGCGATTATAGCCGTACCGTCGTTCGCGGGGCGCGTGCCTGCGCTCGCGGCGTCGCGCCTCGCGCAGATACGCGGCGGGACGGCCCGACGAAAAGGATGCAGAGACGCTGAAAAGCTTCGCGCGCGAGATCGCCGCGAAAATCCGCCGCGGCGCGGACGGCGGCGTCCCCGCGATGCCTGGCAATCGTCCCTACAAGGAGCTTTCGGGCGGAGGCACGCTCATGCCGCGCGCGGGCGAGGGCTGCGTCCGCTGCGGCCTCTGCGCGCGGAAGTGTCCCGCTCAGGCGATAAGCGCGGAAGACCCTTCCGTCACAGACGCCGACAAGTGCGTCTCATGTATGCGCTGCGTCTCCGTCTGCCCGCGCTCGGCCCGAGCCGTGGACGCGAACATAATTGCCGCCGTCGCGCTCAAGCTCAAGGACGCCTGCTCGGTCAGAAAAGAGCCGGAGCTTTTTATATAACGGCGTAAAACGCGCGCGCCCGCCGCGATTTGCACCAAACGCCGCGAAGCTAAGAAAAACGCAAAAAACCAGCGGCGCGCCGTTTTTACAACGATACAAAAACAAGACGAAGGCCGCAAACGCGCCAGTCACGCGCGGCCTTCGCCTCATTCCCACAAATGTACGAAAACGTCATAAAACCGGTGCCTCGCAGAAAAAACGGCGCTGTGTAGCTAGCATTTGCACACTATATACCGCGTTTATACTCGTTCAGCTTTTTAAGAGAACGCCTGTTATAGTCACTTGCTACGAAAATAAGCAACCCAGTCTATTTTCATTCTCGCCTACGATTCGCTTTCCTGACCTGTTAACCAAAAAACAGAAGAAATTATGTCATTCCCGCAATCCTCTGGCGGGAATCTCCGTGGTAAACGTTAGAGACGGCAAAGTGTTCTATGTGCTCCGTTTCTGCCTCTAACGAATAGGGCGGAGGCTCCAGAGGGTCCGCCCCGCTTCATCGGGCGCAGAAAATTTCTGGGGCGACATAGTTTTTGTTAGAAGTTTAGCAATTATAATCGTCATTCCGCGCTTGACGCGGAATCTAGCGGCTTCAAATTCATTCCACAACCGTACAAAAACATGACAAAGGCCGCAAGCGCGCCAGCCGCGTGCGGCCTTCGTCCTATTTCCGTAAATTTGCGAAAACGTCATAAACCCAGTGCCTCGCGGGAAAAACGGCGCTGCGCACCTAGCGTTTGCCGCGTATATGACGCGTTTACACGACATAGGCGCGACACGCGGCAATGCCAGTGCGTAATCCAACGTCCCGCGCGCGCAGCTCTCTTGTTACGTGTGTGAAGAGGTGTCCTTGTGTGGCGCTTGGGGTCAAGCGAGCCTGAACCTTGCGAGGCGCTGAAAAAATTATATTTACGGCACGGCTAGCGAGCGCAAAAAACGCGGCGCGGACGTAAGCCGTTCCGCGCCGCGTTTGGGCGTTTCGATTCGTTTTGCTCCACAGCTTTGCGGCCGCGGAATTTCTAAATATCGTCGCAGGCCGAGTACACCGGCACCTTGTCGATGATTTTGAAGCCGTAGTTGATGTAGAACGGGAGCCCCGCCTCGGTCGCGAGCAGGACGAGCGGCTTCTTCTCCGGCAGGGCCGCGGTGACTCCGTCCATCAGCTTAGCGGCGAGCCCCTGCCTGCGGCGCTCCGGCACAGTCGCGAAGTAGTAAAGGCCGTAGGCCTCGTCGGTCTCGTGGATGAGCGCGGTCGAGACGTACCGGCCCTGCTCCTCGAGTGCGAAAGCGCGGTTTTTCGGGTGGTTCGCAAGATATTCGCCGAACGGCACGTAGGCTTTCGCGGCCGCTCCGGCCTCGCCGCCGAAGGCGTACCACGCCGCCTCGCCCCAGCGCGCGGCGTCATCCGCCGTAACTTCGGCAACCTCCGGCGAACCGTGCCCGCGCTCGGCCTCGACGGGAAGGTACATCGAGGTGTATATCCTGCGCCGCTCTATGCCGCGCTCCTCAAGCGTGCGCGCTATCGAATGCGGCGTCTGCGGCAGCCACGGCGTCACGAACTCCGCGCCGCGCTCCGCGAAGAAGCGCGCGGCCTTCTCTACGTCGTCGGCGCATGCGCCGCTCGCGAGCAGCGCGTAATTCTCGCCGGCGTGCGGCTGTCCGCTCGCCGCGGCTAGGGACGCGCCCCCGAGCGGCAGCAGGCCGCCTCCCGGCGCGCCGCCGAGCATCCCGGCGAACGAAAAGAAATTTTTGTCGAAAATTCCGGCAAAATCCATTGGCAACCTCTCCTTATACGTTGTTCGAACAAGCCGCGCGCAGCCTTGCGCCCGCGCGGCCCGGCGTCGTCGGTTTTTCACCAGAAAGAGCCCCGCGCCTTCAAGCGCCGCGTTCGGAAGGAACTTCAAAAAACGCCTCTTTCTTCGTAAGTTAATTATAATATTTACATCGATTGTGTGAACGCATTTTTATAAAAATAGGGCAATTTACGTGAAAAGAGGAAAAAAGATGCAGAACAAAAAGAAGAAGAAGCTCACGGAGGGCGAGGGCTTCACGCTCGCGCAGGAACAGCCGCTCGGCCTCTCCATCGGCGCGCTGCTCGGCGTCCCGCAGAAGGAGCGCTCCGACGAGAACGAAGAAAAGAAGGCTGAGCCGCAATCCGCGCGCGGCGCGAAGGCCGAGGCCGCCGCTCCGCCGAAAATCTCAAAGGTCGCGTTCCAGCGCCAGCGCGCGGGACGCGGCGGCAAAACCGTCACGCTCGTCATACTTCCGCAGGACTACAAGGGCGACACAGCCGCGCTCGCAAAGGAGCTGCGCAAGGGCCTCGGCTGCGGCTCGACGATAGAGGACGGAAAAATCGTCCTCCAGGGCGACATAGCCGACCGCGCCGAGGCGTGGTTCACCAAAAAAGGCGTGGCGAAGATCACGAAAAGCGCTTAAAAAGAGTTATATATATTTGATTTATACTGACTAAAAAAATCTCTGTTTGACGCTCATTAGCATTTTGTATATAATCGACAATAATACAAGAAGTGAGAGTGAAAGATAAAATGCTAGAGCAAAGCATGGCATATA
>UQVV01000141.1 GCA_900544635.1 uncultured Cloacibacillus sp.
AGCATAGTTTCCGCCCTGATTCCTGTGCGCTTGTAAAATAATGCACAAACTGCGTTCATTTTCGCTGTGCAGGGATTTTTACAGTCCGTTTTTCATAACGCGTCTCTAATGAAAAAAGCGCAAAACCTGCCGAGAAAACAACGCCGCGGGGCCGCCTTTCGAAAACGGCGAAGCCCCGCGGTTCATTTCCATATTTATATGCGCTAGAGATTTTTTACGAAGAGCGCGCGTATCGCATTGAGCACGGCGAGTATCATGACGCCGACGTCGGCGAATATCGCGAGCCACATGTTGGCGAAGCCGAGCGCGCCGAGGGCGAGGCATATCAGCTTTACGCCGATGGCGAAGATTATGTTCTGGTAGACGATGCCGAGGCATTTGCGCGAGATTTTTATCGCCTTCGATATTTTCATCGGGTCGTCGTCCATGAGCACCACGTCCGCCGCCTCTATCGCCGCGTCGGAGCCCATCGCGCCCATCGCTATTCCTATGTCGGCGCGGCGCAGGACGGGAGCGTCGTTGATTCCGTCGCCGGTGAAGGCGAGTTTTTCCTTCTCGGATTTCATCTTCAGCAGCTCTTCGACCTTGGCGACTTTGTCCGCGGGAAGCAGTTCCGCGTAAACCTGGTCGATGCCGAGCGACGCGGCGACCTGGTCGGCCACGGCCTTCGCGTCGCCGGTGAGCATTACCGTCTTGTGTACGCCCGCGGCCTTGAGCGCCGCTATCGCCTCTTTCGCGTGCGGCTTGACCACGTCGGAGATGACTATGTGCCCCGCGTATTCGCCGTTCACGGCCATGTGGATTATCGTGCCTACGGAATGGCAGTTGATGTAGGACACGCCGAGCCGCGTCATGAGCTTCGCGTTGCCCGCGGCGACCGGCACGCCGTCGACCTTCGCGGTCACGCCCTCGCCGCTGATTTCCTTAATTTCGGCGACGCGCGAGTTGTCTACCGGTCTGCCGTATGCGCGGCGCAGGCTCTTGCTGATCGGGTGCGAGGAGTAGCTTTCGACGAGCGCGGCGTACTCTATGAGCTTTATCTTCGCCATCTCGTTGTGGTGGACGGCGTTGACCTCGAAGACGCCGCGCGTCAATGTGCCGGTCTTGTCGAAGACCACTATCTTCGTCTGAGAGAGCGTCTCAAGGTAATTCGAGCCCTTGACGAGCACGCCCTCCCTGCTAGCGCCTCCGATGCCCGCGAAGAACGACAGCGGTATGCTGATGACGAGCGCGCAGGGACAGCTTATGACGAGGAAGGTCAGCGCGCGGTAAATCCACGTATCCCACGAGGCAGGCAGCCCCATGCCGAGCGAACGCACGAGAGGCGGCAGCACGGCGAGCGCGAGCGCCGCGGCGCAGACTGCGGGCGTGTAGACGCGCGCGAACTTCGTGATGAAGTCCTCCGACTTCGACTTGCGCGAGCTGGCGTTCTCCACAAGGTCGAGAATCTTCGACACCGTCGATTCTCCGAATTCCTTCGTCGTCCGCACCTTCAGCACGCCCGTCATGTTTATGCAGCCGCTGATAATCTCGTCGCCCTGTTTCACGTCGCGCGGTACGCTCTCGCCAGTCAGCGCGCTCGTGTTGAGGCTCGACGCGCCGTCGACCACCACGCCGTCGATGGGGACTTTCTCTCCGGGCTGCACGACGATGACGCTTCCGATGGCGACCTCGTCGGGGTCAACCTTCTCAAGCGCGCCGCCGCGCTCGACGTTCGCGTAGTCCGGGCGGATGTCCATCAGCTCGCTGATGCTGCGGCGGCTTTTGCCGACGGCATAGCTCTGGAACCACTCGCCCACCTGATAGAAAAGCATGACCGCGACGGCCTCCGTGTAATCTCCGCTCTTCGAGTAAAGGGCGAGCGCAATCGCGCCCACAGTCGCGACAGCCATCAGGAAGCTCTCGTCGAACATCTGGCGGTTCTTAATCCCCTTCGCCGCCTTTATCAGAATGTCGTACCCGATGACGAGATACGGCACGAGGTAGAGCGCAAAGCGCGCCCAGCCTTCCACCGTGGTGAAATGCAGCCCGACCATCAGCGCGAAAGCGACGACGATGCGCGCCAGCATCCTCTTCTGTTTCTTATTCATAGCCCATTCCCCTCTTCGCAGGCCGCGCCGCGCGCAGCCGTTACAGATAAATCTCGCAGTCGTCCTCGACCTTTTTGCAGTTCTTCAGAACTTCCTGCATGACTGCCTTAGGATCCGCCCCATCCTCAAATTCGACGTTCATCTTCAAAGTCATGAAGTTCACCGCCGCGTCCTTCACGCCCGCAGTCTTCTGCGCCGCCTCCTCCATTTTGTTCGCGCAGTTCGCGCAGTCGACCTCGATCTTATACGTCTTCTTCATCTAAAATTACCCCTTTCATTATCTCAATTAAACAATCAAACGATTGCTCAATCATTAAGGCATATAATAGCCACGCTTCCCCAAACTGTCAATAAGCTCGGAGAATTTTCCGCGAGAAGAAAATTCCGCCGCAGCGCACGACGAATCGGCGGGCGCGCGGCGCGCCGCATGGCGGACGTCAAATGCGTAAAGTTTTAGGAAATTAGGAAAAGCGCGCGCGTTTCACACAGCGAGCGACACGCACACACACGCGCACAAAAACAAAAAGAGCCCGCGGCGACAACCACGAGCTCTCGAATCATTCTGGTGCCGGAGGGGGGGGTCGAACCCCCACGGGTGTTACCCCGGCGGATTTTGAGTCCGCTGCGTCTGCCATTCCGCCACTCCGGCGCGGAACACCAGAATATTTTATAACATGACGGGACTGGCCGCAATAGCGGAAGCGGCGGCGAAGTTTGAGAGGCGGCGGCAAGTATGCTAAAATTTCCGAAAGGAAGTTTGTAATCATAATAAAAAAGAATCGCGGGGTGTTGATATGAACTGTTACCAGATAATGGCGGTAAGAATTTTGGATCGCGGCAAGTGCGCCGTCGAAGTGCAGCGCATTCTGACCGAATACGGATGCTCGATACTCACGAGGCTCGGCCTCCACGACCAGTCCGTGCCGGGGACCTGCTCGCCCTCGGGGCTGCTCGTCCTCCAGCTCTGCTGCGACGCGGAGACCTCGAAAGAGCTCGAGAAAAAGCTCAACGCGCTCGACGGAGTGAAAGCGAAGCTCGTGGACCTTTCGGACTAGCCCGAGACAGACGAAGCGCCCCGCACGGGGCGCTTCTTTTTTCTATGCCCGCCGGAATTTTCCGCGCGGCGCATATTCCGCTCTGCCGCGGCTTTAAGGCCGCCGTTCTATTATCTCTTCGTCGTCCGCGTTCCACGGCGGCGCGACGATGCACAGGAATTCCAGCCTTTCGCCGCCTTCGTTGACGACGTACTGCTCCGCGCCGCGCGGGACTGCCGCGCATACGCCCGCGCGCAGCGGCACGGCCTCGCCTCCGGCGTGCAGAGTTCCGACGCCGGAGAGCACGACGTATGTCTCCGCGGAATTTTTCAGGACGTGCGCCGCGGTCCGTCCGTGCGGCTCGACGCAGCCGTGCGCGATGGAATATCCGCCGAAGGGCAGAGCCTCGCGCGCCGGGTGCATCGTCTCCGCAAGCATACAGCCGTCGCTCGCGGCGAAATGTTCATCATCGTAGATATACTTGACGACGATTCCGCCGTTCATTCCCTCGCCTCCCCGCGCGCGTCGCGCCTTCATACATTATAAAGTTTTCCGCGTGCTGCGTCCCGTTCCTCAAGCAAGCGAAAAATCCCGTCTTCCGCACATCGGGCGCGCTTCTGTGGTAGACTGGAAACGTCACAGCATGGAGGCGGGCCGCGGCCCGCGGTGAAAAATTATTCCCGCCGCATAAAAGGAGGGCGACGCGACATGAAAGAGCATTTGAGCATGAAGGAGACGCTTTATATATCTGTGATGCTGTTCGGTCTGTTCTTCGGAGCGGGGAACCTCATCTTCCCCGTCTACCTCGGGCACATGGCGGGCGGCAATGTATGGCGCGCGGCGGCGGGCTTTCTGATTACGGGCGTCGGGCTGCCGCTGCTCGGCGTCGCGGCGCTCGGGGTCAGCCGCAGCGGCGGCCTGCTCGAGCTCAGCAGCCGCGTCGGAGAAAAATACGGCTACTTCTTTACCTGCGCGCTCTATATGACGATAGGGCCGCTCTTCGCGATTCCGCGCTGCGCCACGGTCTCGTTCACCGTCGGAGCCGCGCCGCTGCTCGGCGCGGACGGCGGCGCGCTGCCGCTCGCGGCCTTCTCGCTCTGCTTCTTCGCCGCCGTGCTCGCCTTTTCGCTCAACCCCGGCAAGATACTCACGTGGGTCGGCAAGGTGCTCACGCCGGTCTTTCTCATCTTCCTCGGCGTGATGATGGCCGCGGCGCTCGCCTCGCCCTCGTGTGAAATCGGCTCCGTCGCGCCGCAGCAGGCCTACGCCTCCGGCGCTTTCGCGAAGGGCTTCATCGAGGGCTACAACACCATGGACGCGCTCGCGAGCCTCGCCTTCGGCATCGTCGTCATAAACGTCATACGCGGCCTCGGCGTGGAAAGCCCGCGCGCAATCGCCGCGAACACCGTGAAGGCGGGAGTCCTCAGCTGCCTCATCATGGCGGCCATATACCTCGCGATATCGATAGTCGGCGCGCAGAGCAGCGGGCTGTACGAATCCTGCTCGAACGGCGGGGAGATTCTCGCGATAGTCGCGCGCAGCTATTTCGGAGAGACGGGCGCGCTCATCCTCGCGGGGACCGTAACGTTCGCCTGCCTGAAAACCGCCGTCGGCCTCGTGACGAGCTGCTCCGAGTCCTTCTCCGCCATGTTCACGCACGGCCGCGCCTACCGGCACTGGAGCGTATTCTTCACCCTGCTGTCGTTCCTCATAGCGAACCTCGGCCTGGACGCGATAATAGCCTACGCCGTCCCCGTGCTCATGTTCCTCTATCCGCTCGCGATAACGCTGATACTGCTCGGCCTGTTCGGAAACTTCTTCGCCCACGACAGAGCGGTCTACGGCAGCGTGACGGCCTTCACGCTCGCGGCGGCGATTTTCGACCTGATAAAAGCCCTGCCGCAGGAGGCCGTCTCCGCGCTCTCACTCGGCGGAGCCGTGGAAGCCGCGGGCAGCGTCCTCCCCCTCTACGACGCCGGCATGGGATGGATATGCCCCGCGCTGATAGGATTAGCCGTCGGGCTAGCGATACGCAGAACACGCCGCGCCGGCGAGAGCCGCGCGTAAAATACAGAGACAAGCCGAAAGCCCGCGCCGCATACACGATGCGCGGGCTTCTTCAAAAATATGGGATTTTGAGTACATATTGAGTATGGTTGAAAAGATAAAGGGGAAACAAAAACAGGACTCCGCATTTCGCGAAGCCCTGCTATAATCTCAAAAAAATGGTGGGCGATAGAAGAATTGAACTTCTGACCTCTTCCGTGTCAAGGAAGC
>UQVV01000142.1 GCA_900544635.1 uncultured Cloacibacillus sp.
GGCGGGCGAGCGCGCAAGCAGCCTTTTGAGCAGAGCCAGAAACGCATCCTCCTGCTTCGCCCTCGGTGCGCGCTCGACGACCGCGGCGTAAAGTTTTTCCGCAAGCGCCGCGATATCGCCGTCGTGCATTACGTTCGCGGAGAAGCGCGGCTCTGCCGCTTCGCCGCCGCGCGAGAGCGTCCGCGCGGCTTTTTCCATCACGGCGCGGCTTATGTTGAAGGCCTTGTAATCGAGGGCGCTTCCTCCGTCGGGCGCGCAGCCGTGGCTGTCGCCGGGGTTCAGAAGCATAATGCCACCCTCGCGCAGCTCGCAGCCGCGTCCCGCGCAGCGCAGCCGCCGCGAGCCTTTCGCGACGAAACCGATAACGTAGTAGCTGTGGAAATGGTCGGGGAAGCTGCGGGCGTTCGCCTCAAGCGAGTAGGCCTCTATGCCGAGCGCCCCGCTGTAGTGCGCAGTCCCCTTTTCGCGCCGCGCAGCCGTCTTTCACCGCCTCCCGTCTTTTCAGTACCGGCGATATTGTGCAGCTCCCTGCGGAAAATGTCTTGAAAGATATTGCGCGCCGCGCTACTTTGCCAGCAGCGGCTCGGGGTCGAAGAATATGCCGCGCCATGCGGTGCTGAAGTGGAGGTGCGGGCCGGTCACGCGGCCGCTGCTGCCGGAGAGCGCTATGGTCTCTCCGGCCTTCACCTCGTCGCCGGCCTTGACGCGGATTTCGGAAAGATGGCAGTAGAAGGTGGTGAAGCCCGCGCCGTGGTCTATGTAGACGCAGCGGCCCGCGAAGTAGAAACCCGCCGCGAGCGTCACGACGCCGTCCGCCGCGGCCTTGACGGGCGTGCCCGTCTTCGCGCGCATGTCCGCGCCGCCGTGGCGTCCGCTGAATTTGCCGTTGAACCAGCGGCTCTTGCCGTAGTGCGACGTGAATATGCCCGGCACCGGGCGCGTGAGCGGCAGCGACGGCGCGTGTCCGGCGCGCGTGCTCATGAGCGCGGCGCGTCCGAGCTCCGCCTCGCGCTTTATGCGCTCGGCCTCCTTCTGCGGCGGCGCGGCCTTCGACGGCGCGACGGTCAGCTTTTCGGCGGGGTAGCTGTGCGGCAGAAGCTTCACCCTGTGCGCGACGCGCTCTTCCGCTCCGCCGTCCGAGCGGAAGACGACGGCGAGCTCCGCCTCTCCGGGCTCAGTCCCCTGCACGTCGCTGCCGAGCAGCGCGGAATAGACGCCGTCGGCGCCCGCGGCGAGCGGCCCTTCGCGACCGAGCCACGAAACCTTTACGGACGAGAGCTTCTCTCCGCGCGCCTCGACGCGCACGAGGAACGGCCGCCCTGTCTTGACCTCCGAGGGTGCCTTCACCGTCACGTCCGCGCACGCGCCTCCCGCGAGCAGAGTTATAAGCGCAGCCGCGGCCGCGCAGCGTTTTATAAGTTTTATCATGACAAGCGCCTCCGATACGAGCTTCAGATAATGATAGTGAGCGCGCGCGCCGCTGTCAAACCCGCGCGTTATACATTCCCGCGCGCATTTGAGGCCGAGAGCGGAAATATTATATAATTGTAACATTAAGCGAACGAGCGGACGGCGCGGCGGCGCGCGCCGAAATCACGCGACGGAGAGGGCGGTTGGATGAAGAGAATATTCTGCGTTTTTGTTTCGATGTTTATCGTTATGTTCTGCGCCGGAAGCTGCGGCGCTGCGGAGCGCGTCGCGCTCATGCTCGAAGGGGCGGACCCGAAGGCTCTGCCGAACAGCTTCAACGGGCTCTGCTACAGCGGCCTCGAGAAGGCGCGCGAGCGTTACGGCAGGAAGATACAGACGAAGGTCTACAACTCATACGGCGACGACAACATACTCGCGCCGCTGCTGCGGAGCGCGTCGTCAGAGTCCGACCTCGTGATAATCACCTCGGCGCTCTACATCCCCGCGCTCAAGGAAATGAAGAAGGACTTCCCCGAATGCTCGTACATAGTCTTCGACAGCCGCGATATAAAGGGAGTCACCAACATAATATTCCGCGAGGAGGAGGGCGGCTTCCTGGCCGGGGCGCTCGCCGCGATGATGACGCGGCAGAGCGGCATCGAGCGGATAAACGACGAGCTGGTCGTCGGCATAATCCTCGGCGAGAAGGTGCCGCCCGCGCAGCGCTTCCACCTCGGCTATAAGGCCGGCTCGTGGTACGCCTCGCCCGAAGTCGAGGTGCTTTGCGAGTACACGGGCAGCTTCGTGGACGGCTCGCGCGTCGAAGCCGCGGCGGCCAGGCTTAGCGCGAAGGGCGCGGACGTAATATTCTGCGCCGCGGGCCCCGCCTCGATGGGCGCGATACGCTACGCCGAACGCGGCGGCTACTGGTGCATCGGCGTGGACAGCGAGCTAGAGGCCGAGTTCCCGAACGCGGTCCTCGCGAGCGTCGTAAAAAGAAGCGGCCTCGTCGTCACGAAGGTCGTCGAGAGCTACATGAGCGGCAGCCTGCCGAAGGACAGCTTCTCGATAGGCCTCGCCGAGGGCTGCATGGATATATCGACCTGGACGCGCGAGGCTAAGACAAACATCCCCGTCGACGTCCGCGAGGACATCGACGAAATAGCCGAAAAAATCAAAGACGGGCTCATCGTAATAAACGGGCAGAGCTACGGCGGAATAACGGCGGATTAGCGCCGCGGCGCGCATTTGCCGCGCGGACGGCTCTGTAGTAAACTCATGTCGGAAATAAAAAATATTTTGGAGCTGATATAGATGCTGCATTGCGGAATTATCGGACTGCCTTTGAGCGGCAAGAGCACAGTCTTCAACGTAATCACGAGGGCCGGGGCGGAGGTCAAGCCCTACGCGGGAGGCAAGACGGACCCGAACAAGGCCGTCGTGCCGGTGCCGGACAAGCGCTTCGACGCGCTGGTGGAGATTCACGCGCCGCGCAAGGAGACGCCGGCGCAGGTTGAATTCGTCGACCTCGCGGGGCTTTCGCGCGGGGCCGGAAAGGGCGAGGGGCTCGGCAACGCCTTCCTTTCGTTCGTCGCAGACGCGGACGCGCTGATACACGTCATCCGCTGCTTCGCGAACTCCGCCGTCGAGCACCCCGAGGGGAGCATCGACCCGGTGCGCGACTGGGACATCGTTGACAACGAGCTGATTTTCCGCGACCTCGGCGTCATCGACAACCGCCTTTCCAAGCTGCGCGCGAAGAAGAAGCTGACGCCCGACGAGGACAAGGAAAAGGCGCTGCTCGAAAAATGCTACGACTGCCTCATGGAGGAGAAGCCGCTTTCGAGCATCGAGCTGAAGCCCGAGGAGACGCGCCAGCTGCGCGGATTCGCCTTCGTCACCTCGAAGCCGCAGATAATCCTGCTCAACCTCGACGAGAGCCAGAACGAGGAGACGAAGATTCCGAAGTGGGACGAGCTTAAGAAGCGCGCCGAGGAGCGCGGGGCGAAGCTCTGCACGCTCTACGGAAGCCTCGAAATGGACATCATGGACCTCGAGCCCGAGGAGGCGAAGGAGTTCACCGAGGGGCTCAACATCACGGAGCCGGGGCGCGAGCGCCTCATCGAGGAGGCATACCGCGTGCTCGGCCTGATAAGCTTCTTCACATGCGGCCCGGACGAGGTGCGCGCCTGGACGCTGCACAAGGGAGAGAACGCCGTCGACGCGGCGGGCACGATACACTCGGACCTCGCGCGCGGCTTCATACGCGCGCAGGTCGTCGCCTTCGACGACTACATGGCGCACGCGCATTCGTTCGACGAATGCCGCAAGGCCGGAGTGCTGCGCCTCGAGGGTAAGGAGTACATCGTCAAAGACGGGGACATGATAGAGATTCGCTTCAACGTCTAAAATCCGCACGCAGTCCGCGCCGCTTCGTCCCCACGGGAAAGCGGCGCGGATTTTTTTATATTTTTAATGAAACGGAGGCGCTTGCCCTGAAAATTTTTATAAGCTCCGACATAGAGGGCTCGACGGGCGTCGTCAGCCCGGCGCAGGTGCGCGCGGCGCGCGCGGAATACGCTTTCGGACGCGCGCGGCAGGCCGGGGACATGCGCGCCGCGGTGCGCGGCGCTCTCGACGCGGGCGCTGAGCGCGTTGTGATATGCGACGCGCACGGCTCGATGACGAACCTCGATATAGCGGAGTTCGGAAAGCACGTCTTGCTCGCAAGCGGTTCGCCGAAGGTGCTCGGCATGGTCGAGGGCGCGGCGGGCTGCGCGGCGGCGTTTTTCGTCGGATATCACGCGATGGCTGGGACGGAGAAGGCCGTGCTCGACCACACCTTCGATTCGCGCACGATATACGGCCTTGCGGTCAACGGCGTGAAGATGGGCGAGACTGGCGTGAACGCGCTGCTCTGCGGAGCTCTCGGCGTTCCCGTGGCGCTCGCGACGGGCGACGACGCCCTCTGCGCCGAGGCGCGCAGCCTGCTCGGGCCGCGGCTCCGCCTCTGCTCCGTAAAGGAGGGGCTCGGGCGCGGAGCGGCGCTCTGCCGCACGCCCGAGGAGACGGAGCCCGAAATTTACGCCGCGGCGAAGGATGCCGCCGAAGCGGCGCTGCGCGGGGAGCTGCCCCCCTTTACGCTCGAAGGGCCCTATTCGCTCGAAATCACCTTCATGAACACGCTCCAGACGGACGCGGCGGCGCTCGTCCCGGGCGCGCAGCGCATGGCGGGGCGCACGCTGCGCTTCGAATGCGAGGAAGTGTTCGAGCTGCGGCGCTTCATATGCACGGCGGCGGATATCGCGCGCGCCGCGCAGGAGAATTATTAAATGAAACGAATCGGCCTCGACGTCGGCGGACATACTATCACTGCTGGCGCCGTCGATTTTTCGCGAAGCCCCGCAAAGCTGCTGCGCGCGGAAACCGTCGCTGCTCCGTCGCCGCGCGCGGCGGAATCGCTTGTCGAAGCCGCCGCGGCGCTCGTCATGCGCTTCGCCGAAAGCGGCGAAGAATGTTTCGCCGGCATGGGGCTGCCCGGCTTCGTCGCGAAGGACCGCAAAACCGTCGCGCGGCTCACGAATTACGAAAACTGCGACGGCCTCGCGCTCGGCGCGGCGGTCGAGCGCCGTCTTGCGGAGCTCGGCATCCGCGCGAAGGCCGCGATTGAGAACGACGCGAACTGCGCGGCGCTCGGCGAGGGCATGGCGGGCGAAGCCGCCGGTATGGAGGACTACGTCGTGCTGACGCTCGGCACGGGGGTCGGCGCGGGCATAGTCTCGGGCGGGCGGCTCGTGCGCGGCGCTCACGGCATGGCGGCGGAGTGCGGCCACATGGCGCTCTGCGGCGCGGAGCTGACCGGCTGCGGCTGCGGCGGCGCGGGACACCTCGAAGAGGCGGCCTCCGCCGACTGGCTTGAACGGCGCGCGAAGGCGGCGGGGCTTCCCGCAGATTTCAAATCGCTCTGGCAGATG
>UQVV01000143.1 GCA_900544635.1 uncultured Cloacibacillus sp.
TCGCCGTTTTGTTCTCGACGAGCACCGCCGCTGCCGTCACGCCATCGTCCATGTTCGCGAGCGCGGCGCGCAGCTCCGCGAGCAGAATGTTCTGTTTGTCCGCGTCGAGCGTCGAGCGGAAGCGCCCGTACTTATCGAGATGTTCGCGCGCGCTGCCGTGCTTCGCCGCCGCATCCGCGGCCTGTATGCGTTCCGCGGCTATCGGGAGGCGCGATTTCGGCAGCGGTTCGAGCTTCGCGCGGCGCGCTTCTTCCTCCGTCGCCACGCCGCGCTCCGCGAGCGTGTCTATGAGCCTGTCGCGCAGCTCGAGCGCGCGCTCGGGATGGCGGTCGGGGCGGTAGTAGCTCGGGCCGCGCAGCAGCGCGGTGAGCAGCGCCGCCTCGGCGAGCGAGAGGTTCTTCGCGGGCTTGCCGAACCACGTGCGCGCCGCGGCCTCGACGCCGCGCGTGTTTCCGCCGAATGGGACGCTGTTCAGATAAATTTCGAGGATTTCGTCTTTTGTGAGGATGAATTCAAGCGCCGCGGCCTGGGTGAATTCGAGCAGCTTGTTCGGAAGCGTGCGCTCGCGCGGCACGGCGAGGCGGACGACCTGGCTCGTTATCGTCGAGGCTCCCGATACGACGCGCCCCTCCGTCATGTTCTGCCGCGCGGCGCGCGCGACGGAGAGCCAGTCCATGCCGCGGTGCGCGTAGAAGCGCCTGTCCTCTATCGCGACGGCGGCGGCGGGCATCCAGCGCCCCATCTCCGACATCGGGACGGGGAGCAGCCATTCGCCCTCGGCGGAGAGCGTCCCGCGCAGCGGCGCGCCGCGCATGTCGGTGACGACGAGCGACGAGGGGCGGCGGAGTATGCGCTCCATAGGCAGCGCGAGCGCAGCCGCGCCGTATATGCAGAGGAATATAAAAAGCAGGAGGGCGGGCTTTTTCTCCGCCCCCGCGTTTTTGAAGGGCCTGGCGAGCGCGCCTGGGATTTTCCGCGCGCACCCGCCGCTGCCTTTATTTTGCTTCATTTACCGTGATTCTGCCGCCTCCCGACACGCTTGCGACGCCCGCGTCGTACATGCACTCGGCGTAAATCTGCGGGACTGCGAAGTTCCCAGCCGTGACGGCGCGCAGCGAGTAATGCCACGTAAGCGGCTTCTCCAGGCGGTCGATGAAGAGGATGAGCCTGTCGTCGCGTTCGTCTGCCGTAACTCCGGCGGGCGTCGAAATTTCCGCGGAGCGCGCGCCGGGCGCGAGATCGCCCTCTGCTGTCAGCTGCGGGTTCTCAAGCTCGAAGCCCGCGGGCAGAGGCAGGACGACGGCGACGTTTTGCAGCGTCCCGCCCTTCGGCGTCACGGTCACGGTCGCGGTCAGCGCCGCGCCGCGTGCGACGGATTTGCCGAGCGGTTTACCGCCGCGCTCTACTATCTTCTGGCGCAGCTCTATGCCGTCGTCGCGCGTTTTGACCTCGCCCGACGGGATGTAGGAGACGGACCACGCGGCGTAGAGGGCCGCGCTTCCGTTGTTCTTCGCCGTGTAATTTCCAGCGCGGTCTGACGTTACCGTCGGACGCTTCGCGTTCACGCGCCCGTCGAAGCCCGCGCAGGAGAGCGCGCCCGCGGGCGTTCCCTTGCGCGGGTTCGCCGCGAACCAGCGCGAGAGCGCCGCCATAGCGAAGCCGCCCTCCTGCGTCGTGACGGACGCGCCGCCGTTGATTTTCGCAATCAGCGACGAGGCAGCGGCCGCCGTCTCCCCGCCCGCCGGGGCCGCGTATGTGCGCGCGAGCAGCTTCAGCGCCTCGTCGCGCAGCGCGGAGTCGAGGTTTTCGTTCGCGGCGGGAGTTTCGCCGAGGTTCGCCGAGGGCTTGCCTATCAGCGCGAGCGCGGACTTTTTATCGCCCGAGGCGGCGTAGGCCGAGGCGAGCAGCAGCCTGCCCGAGGGGGCCATCTGCGCGGCGTTCTCGCCGAGGCTCTCCATCCAGCCGAGCGGCGGCTCGCCCGCGAGCGTCAGCACGAAGGAGGCATAGGCGCGGCGCGTCAGCGTGTCGCGCCACTCCTCGTCGCCGTCCGTGCCGGGCGCGAGCGGCAGCAGCGCGCGCGCGTAGTCTACCGCGGCGCGTATTACGTCGTCGGAGACCGCGTAGCCGAGGCGGCGCGCCTCAAGCAGGAAGTGCGCGCCGTAGAGGCTTTCCCACGGGCGCGACCACGACTCGCCCGCCCAGCGCGGGAAGCCGCCGTCGTAGTTCTGTCGCGATTCTATGTCGCGGACAGCCGATTCGACCTCGCCGCCGCCGGCAAGCTCCGCGTCGAAGCCCTTGACTATCTCGGGGGCCGCGAGGCGCGCCCACGCGGCGGAGACTGTCTGCTCGAAGCAGCCGTAGGGGTACGAGGCGAGCATACGCGCGACGGACGAAACCGAGAGCTGCGGCATCGCGGAGAGCGAGGCCGTGACCTGCGCGAAGTTCTCCGCACCGTCGCGGCCCGCGCCCGGAATTACGAAATTCCAGCTCTCGCCGGGCTTGAGCGCCTTAAATCCGCTCTCGGTCACGCGCGGCGCGGCGGGACGCACCGGCAGCTCTATCTCCGAAACTGAGCTTCCGCCCGCCCATTTCGCCGTGTAGCGCACCTTCGCGACGCCCACGCCCTTCGCCTGGAATTTCAGCGGGACTGTGACGGAGCCGTTCGGCTCTATCGTCAGTTTCTTGTAATAGCGCGCGGAGACATCCATGCCCACGAGCGTCGATTCGTCGAGGCTCTCTGCCGTTAAGGTTACTTCTATTGATTTATCGGTCATGTTGAAAAGCCTGCACGGGGCGGAGAAGATGTCGCCCGGGGCCGCGAAGCGCGGAAGCGACGGCTCGGTCACAACGTCGCGCGCGATTTTGACCTCCGCCTCGGCCGCGCCCTCGGCCTTCGCAGTCGCGGCTACCGCCATGAGCCGCGCCGTCCCCGAAAATTCAGGCACGTCGAGCGTCACTGTGCAGCGGCCCTGCGCGTCGGCCTTCGCGCGCGCAGTCGCGCAGAGCGTGCGGAAGCGCTGCGCCTGCACGGGGCTTAGACTGTTCGCCATCTTCATCATGCGCGAGGCCATAGCGTCGGCGTACTCGGGGGCCGCGCCGCCGCCCGCCGTGAGCAGCGGCGTGGCTGGCTTTTCGGGCGCGAGCATCGAGCCGTAGAGGTCGTAGGTCTCCATGCCGAGCTGCCTGCGCGCGGTGAAGAATTCCCACGGCGCGGGCGTCTCGTAGGCCGTGAGGCCGAGCACCGTCTCGTCAACGAGCATCACCGTGACGTCCGCCGCCGCGCCGCTGCCGGAGCTGTCCTTAACGGTCAGAGAAATCGTATTCTCGCCCGGCTCTATCTTCGCGGGCGCGTCGAGTTCGACCGTCAGGCGGCTGTCCGAATTGTCGACCATGAGCGGCGCGGCTCCGAAGGCGCGCGGCGGCGTGCCGTCGGCCTGCGCGGGGCGGACGACGTGCGCCGTTATCCAGGCGTT
This sequence comes from uncultured Cloacibacillus sp., assembly GCA_900544635.1. Taxonomy (GTDB): domain Bacteria; phylum Synergistota; class Synergistia; order Synergistales; family Synergistaceae; genus Caccocola; species Caccocola faecigallinarum. The sequence continues at coordinate 3,474 of UQVV01000143.1, forward strand.
CGGCTTCATCTCCTCGGTCACCTTGACCGCGAACTCCGCCGTCTTTCCGGAAATCGCGCGGCATTCGTAGAGCTGCGGCGAATTCGTCGAGACGGCGACGAAGGCCGAGCCCGCGAACGGCGCTTTTATCTTTATCTTCGCGGTTTCGCCGGCCTTGTAAATTTTCTTGTCGGTCGTGACGGTCACGGCGTCCGGCAGGTTCGTGCCGCCGCCGTCGCCCGAGCCGTAGACGTATAGCCGCGACGAGGCGCGCGAGCTTCCGTCAGCCGTCTCGACGCGTAGCAAATACTCGCCGGGCTCGTCCGGCCTGACGGAGGCGCGTCCGACGCCGTTTTTCAGCTTTATCGCGCCTTCGCCGCGCGGAATCAATTCTTCCTCGACCTTGCGGCTCATGCGCCCGTCGCTCTCGAACACGACCGAGCGGCGCACTGTGCGGAAGAAGGAATATTTCAGCTCTTTAACGTCCGCCGCCGTCCCGTCGGGCTTCACCGCCGCGGCGCGGAAATTCACGGCGCGCCCCGGCGCCGCGCTCTCGGGCAGCTCGACGCCTATCATCGTCTCGGACGGATACCACGGCACGACTATCGTGCTGTAGGTCCAGCGTCCGCCGTCGTCCATGACGCCCGCGCGCACGGAGAGCGCGAGCATCGATGGCGCGCTCCATCTGCCGCAGTCGAGCGTTGCAGCCGCCTTGCCCTCCGCGTCAAGCTCGCCGGAGGCGAATACGCGGCGCTCGGGCGAGAACTTCTTTTCAGCGTCGCGGAAGGAGAAGCCCTTCCAGCGCTCGGGCTCGAAATTTTTATCTATAAGCTGAAGCTCGGCCTCCCACGGCATATTCGCAGCCGCGCCGCCGAACGAATGGCGCGCCGAGATGTTTATCGAGGTTTTGCCGTCTCCCGTGACGGAGGCGGGGCTCGCCGCCGCGTCGACGAACATGCGCGGAGCCGCGAAGTCCTCGACGTAGACGTTTTTATAGCACATCGCGCGCTCCGTGGCCGGGACGCAGAGCTCCACGCCCCACGAGCCGGTAGGCGCGTCCGCGGGGACTTTTATCTCCGCGGCGAATACGCCCTCCTCGGTCAGCTTGACGGCACGCTTCTCCCACAGCTTGCCCGGCGACCATACGCGCATCTCGACGGGGAAGGGCTGCGGCGCTTTCCCGTCCTCGCCGCGCACTATCGCGTAGACGGGGATAGTCTCGCCGGGGCGGAAGATGTCGCGCGGCGTGTAACAGAACGCGGAATATCCGTCCTGAGTCCACGGCATGCCGCTCGTGTCGAATTCGTCATTGCCGCCGAAGAGGCCCGAGCCGAAGGCTATGTACGCCGTGTCGCCGCCCTTTTCGGCGACGGCCACAGCAGGCACGCCGCGCTCGTCGTCCGGGTTAAGCTTTATATTCGCAAGGCCGTCCGCGCCCGTCACGCCCTCGCCAACGGGCTGGTTCGAGTGCGACCAGAGCGTGACCTTCGCGCCCTCGACGGGCTTCGCCGACGAGACGGAGAGGACGCGCGCGATCGCGCCCTCGCGCCCCATCGTCACGGTGAGGCCCAGGTCGGTGACGTTCACCGTCGCGCGCGCCTCGCTCCACGAGCGGCCCACGCCCTGCGCGACGATGTAGAATACTCCGCGCTCGCCCTCAAGCAGCGGGCGCAGGTCGAGCGCGCGGCGCGCCGTCTCGTTCGGACGGCCCTTCACGGAAAATTCCTTGCTCACGACGAGGCGCGAAAGCTCCGTCGGGTATCCGCCGTAGCCGAAGCCGCCGCGCGAGGCCAGCGGGATGTTGTTGTCGTAGAGCCGCCAGACTATCACGCGCAGCTTGTCGTAGTTGACGCTCTCGACCGGGACGCGCAGCGAGCCTTCGGGCGATATTACGCCGTCGGCCTCGGGGAAACGCACCGAGGGCTCTACGTC
>UQVV01000144.1 GCA_900544635.1 uncultured Cloacibacillus sp.
CATGCCGTGCGAGAATCACATCGCCGTCGCGGAGATGGTCGTCGAGCGCGCCAAGCGCTTGGTGGAGTGCGGCGAGGACGTCGTCATCCTGCTCGACAGCATCACGCGCAAGTGCGCGCTCGTCGACAAGATAGCCGCGGCGATGGGGCTTGCCAACGTCTCCGTCGTCTGCTCGCGCTCGGAAGACTACGCGAAAAAGCAGGCCGGTAAGTTCGACGCGGCCGCGGCGCGCGCTGTATGCTCCGCGGGCGTGCTCGCGGAATATCTGACGCCCTTCGTGAAGCGCGGCGGGCGTCTGCTCGCCTTCAAGGGGCCGAAGGCCGCAGAGGAGCTCGCGCCCGCGGCCGGAAAATGGAAGTCGCTCGGCCTCTCCGAGCCGCGCCTAGTGCGCTACGAGCTGGAGGATATGGAGCGCTGCGTCACCGTTTGGGACAAAATTTCCCCCACGCCGAAGGGCATCCCGCGCCGTCCCGGTATGGCGGAGAAATTCCCGTGGTATCTCGCGAACGCGAAGAAGAAATAAAAAATTCGCGCGTCCGTGCGCCGAGCGCCGCGCCGCAAATTTACGAAAACTCCGCGGCGCGCGCGAAACTCCCGCGCGTTATGCGCGGCGCGCAGAATTCACGAAAGCATGGCGAGCTTGCGCCGCCGTCATAAACGCACAAAAAAGCTCCCGCGTGATGCGGGAGCGATTTTTTTATCTTCGCGCGTTTTATGCGCGCGCCGTTATTCGTCGAAGATGGAGACGATTTCGCCGTCGAGTATGCGGTTCGTGTTCTTCACCGCGCAGAAGTTGCCGCACATGCTGCAGGTGTCTTCCTTCTCGGGCTTCGACTCGGCGCGGTAGCGGCGCGCCTTCTCGGGATCCATTGCGAGCTCGAACATTTTGTTCCAGTCGAGGCGCTTGCGCGCTTCGCTCATTTTGTAGTCCCACTCGGCCGCGCCGGGGACGCCCTTCGCGATGTCCGCCGCGTGCGCCGCGATGCGCGCCGCGATGATTCCTTCCTTAACGTCGTCGACGTCGGGCAGACGCAGATGCTCCGCGGGCGTCACGTAGCAGAGGAAGGCCGCGCCGTGCGACGCCGCGATCGCGCCGCCTATCGCCGAGGTGATGTGGTCGTAGCCCGGCGCTACGTCGGTGACGATGGGGCCGAGCACGTAGAAGGGCGCGCCGTGGCAGAGCGTCTTTTCTATTTCCATGTTCGCCGCTATCTGGTTGAGCGGCATGTGGCCGGGGCCTTCTATCATAATCTGCACGTCGCGCGCCCACGCGCGCTTCGTCAGCTCGCCGAGCGTGATGAGCTCGCCTATCTGCGGCGCGTCGGTCGCGTCGGCGAGGCAGCCCGGGCGGCAGGCGTCGCCGAGGCTCAGCGTCACGTCGTACTCGCGGCAGATTTCAAGAATTTCGTCGAAGCGCTCGAAGAAGGGATTTTCCTTCCCCGTCATCTCCATCCACGCGAACATTATCGAGCCGCCGCGCGAGACGATGTTCGTGAGGCGCTTGTTGCGCTTGAACTTCGCCGCGTTGTCGCGGTTGAGGCCGCAGTGTATCGTCATGAAGTCCACGCCGTCCTCCGCGTGCATGCGCACGATGTCTATCCACTCGTCCGTCGTTATCTGCGCGAGCGGCTTGTGGTAGTAGACGACCGCGTCGTATATCGGCACCGTGCCGATCATCGCGGGACAGTTCTCCGTGAGATAGCGGCGGAATTTGCGCGTGTCGCCGAAGGAGCTGAGGTCCATTATCGCCTCCGCGCCCATGTCGACGGCGCTTTTGACCTTCGCGAACTCCATCTCCATGTCCGTCATGTCGCGCGAGGTGCCGAGGTTCACGTTTATCTTCGTCTTGAGCGCCGCGCCGACCGCGCTCGGCGATATGCTCTTGTGCAGCTTGTTGCACGGGATTATCGCGCGCCCCTCCGCCATCTGGCGCATGAGCTCCGCGGGCGCGATTCCCTCCTTAGCCGCGGCGGCCTCCATCTCTTTCGTGATTACGGAATTTCTCGCCGCCTCCATCTGCGTTGCGTAAGCCATAGCGTTCACTCTCTTTCGCAAAAAATAAGCGGGAAGCGCCTGCACGGACGCTCCCCGCCAAAAGACTGTCTCAGCCAAATCTTCCTACGGCGGCATTACCCGCGTCAGGTTCAAGGGTCGAAGCTTCGCGCTTCCTCTCAGCCCGTCGTCCGGGCTCCCCCGCTTGCCTGAGCCTATTAGAGCACCGGCGCGCGCCTTTGTCAACACGCGCGTGCGCGCGGCGCGAAGAAAAATTTTCCCACACCGCGCGCGTTTGGTAGTAGAATAAAAGCCAAGTGTCTTCACACAATTCCCGCGACGGGGAGAGGAGTTTATACAATGAACATCGCTGAAGAGATACGCAATTTCCGGGCCGAGGGCATAAGCGCGGAGGGAGCCGCGAAGCTTGCGGAGGCGGCGCGGCGCGCGCGCATGTGGGCCGTCGTCGCGACGTCGGCGGCTAAGAGCGGCCATCCGGCCGGCGCGCTGTCTTCGATGGATATATATATGACGCTGCTCGGCGCCGCAAACGTTTCGCCCGAGCTCGCGGACTCGCCGGAGCGCGACCGCATCGTCGTGAGCCACGGACACACCTCCGCGGGCTTCTACGCGGCGCTCGCGGAGTACGGCTTCTTCGACGCGAAGGAGATGGCGGCGAACTTCCGCCGCACCGGCAGCCCGTACCAGGGCCACGTCGAGCGCGACGTCCCAGGCGTGGACTGGGGCACGGGCAACCTCGGGCAGGGGCTCTCCGCGGGTGTCGGCTTCGCGCTCGCTGCGCGCGCTCGCGACTCGAAGGCGCGCACGTGGGTCGTCATGGGCGACGGCGAGCAGGTCAAGGGACAGGTCGCCGAGGCGCGCCGTATAGCAGTGAAGGAAAAGCTCGCGAGCCTCACGGCGATAGTCGACTGGAACGACATACAGATCAGCGGACGGCTTGAAGAGGTCATGCCGGTCGACATCCCGGCGCTCTGGGCCGCCGACGGCTGGAAGGTGATCGAGTGCTGCGGCCACGACTACGCGGAGCTCTACAAGGCGCTGAAGGAGGCCGCCGCCTCCGACGTTCCGACGGTCGTCCTCTGCCATACGACGATGGGCAAGGGCGTCTCCTTCATGGAGAACATCCCCGACTACCACGGAAAGCCAGCCTCGGGCGACAAGCTCGAAGAGGCGCTCAAGGAGCTCGGCGGCGACATGGCGCTCTTTGAGTCGGTGCTCGAAGCCCGCAAGGGGCCGCTGCCGAAGGGCCGCAGCGTAAAGCACGAGGCCGCGCAGCTCGACCCCGGCACGCCGCACACCTACACGAAGGAAGATAAAAAGGACAACCGCGGAGCCTTCGGCAAGGCGCTCGCGGAGGTCGGCGAGCTGAATCACGGCAAGGCCGGCGCGACGCCCATCATCGTCTTCGACTGCGACCTCGCGGGCTCCGTCAAGGTGGACGGCTTCGCGAAGGTCTGCCCCGACGAATTCATCGAGGCGGGCATACAGGAGCACACGACAGCTACGGCGGCTGGCGCGGCCTCGTCCGCTGGCGTCGTCGCCGTGTGGGCGGACTTCGGCGTATTCGCAAGCGACGAGGTCTACAACCAGCAGAGGCTCAACGACGTCAACCGCGCCGGAATCAAGACGGTGCTCACGCACAGCGGCCTCGACGTCGGCGAGGACGGCATGACCCACCAGTGCATCGACTACGTCGGCCTCTTCCGCAACACCTTCGGCTGGCGCGTCGTCGTGCCCGCCGACCCGAACCAGACCGACAGGGCGACGCGCTGGATGCTGACGCAGCCCGGCAACGTCTGCCTCGCGATGGGCCGCAGCGTGCTGCCCGTCGTGCTCAAGGAGGACGGCACGCCCTTCTTCGGCGGTGATTACGAATTCCGCGACGGCGCGATCGACGTGCTGCGCGACGGCAAAGACGTGACGATACTCACGATGGGCCACCTCGCGGGCCGCGCGGTCGAAGCCGCCGAAGCTCTTGCGAAGGAAGGCATCAGCGCGAAGGTACTGCACTGCGCGACGCCGCTCACGATGGACGCCGAAAAATTATTCGAGCTCGTCGGCTCGACGCCGCTTCTCACCGCCGAGGACCATCACGCTGACACCGGCATCGGCGCGATAGCCGCGCTCGCCTTCGCGCGCGCCGGCAAGGCCGTCAAGATTAAGAACCTCGGCGTGACGCGCTACGGCTTCTCCGGCCCGAACAAGGAAGTGCTCGCCGACATGGGCCTCTGCGCCGAGGGCATCGCGGCTGCGGCGAAGGAACTTCTCAATGATTAAAGAGGGCGACTTAGTTTTTATCTGGAATCCGAAAAAGGGCGACAGCTTCCTCATCAAAGTCCAGCCAGGACAGTCGCAGGGGACGCACTTCGGACAGATAAAGCATTCCGAAATTATGGAACATAATTACGGCGAGGGCATCCGCACGCCGAAGGGGCAGGTCTACTATCTCCTGCGCCCGACGCTCGGCGAGTTCACGCGCCGCATAAAACGCCAGACGCAGATAGTTTTCCCGAAGGAAGCGGGCTTCATCATCGAGCACCTGAACATCTTCCCGGGCTGCACCGTCGTCGAATGCGGCACGGGCTCGGGCAGCCTCTGCTGCACCTTCGCGCACTTCGTAGGCGACACGGGCAAGGTATGCACCTACGACCGCCGCGAGGAATTCTCCGCGCTCGCTAAAAAGAACGCCGAGAAGTGGGGCGTCGCGCACCGCATAGAATTCAACGTGCGCTCGCTCGACGAGGGCTTCAAGGAGCGCGACGCCGACGCCGTCTTCCTCGACGTGCCCGCGCCGTGGGAATACATCGACAAGGCGTACGAGGCGCTCGCGCCGGGCTGCCATCTCGGCATACTCGTGCCGACGACGAACCAGATTTCCGAGACGCTGCGCGCGCTGCAGGAATTCAACTTCGCCGACGTTCAGGTCGTCGAGATAATGCTGCGCTACTTCAAGACGGAGCCGAACCGCATACGCCCAGAGGACATGATGATAGGCCACACGGGATATCTCATCTTCGGCGTGAAGACTCTGCCGCTCCCGGAACTCGAAGAGCCGGAGGAGAACGCGGAGACGCAGCCCGAAGATGCGCCCGCGGGCGAGGAGTGCGCGGCGGAGCAAGAAAGCGCGGAAGCGCCGGAGAACGGCGAAACGGAACATAAAGAAGAGCCGGAGTCCGTTGACTAAGAAGCGGCTGCTGCTTCACATCTGCTGCGCGCCCGACGCGACGATTCCGTGGCCCGAGCTCATCTCGGAGGAATACGAGACGGCGGGGTACTTTTACGGCGGGAACATCCACCCGGCGGAGGAGTACGAGCGCAGGCTCGAAGCGGTGCGCGCGCTCGCGGCGGAGACGCGCGGCGAGCTC
>UQVV01000145.1 GCA_900544635.1 uncultured Cloacibacillus sp.
GCTGACGAAGTGCAATATAAGCTGCCACTCTATCTATATCGTGTTCTTTAAGACTATATGTGTCAATCTTGACAAGCACATCCCCTGCTTTAATTCCAGCAAAATCAGACAGACTATAGGGAATAACCTCTAAAATAGAGAAACCGCCATCTTCTGTTTTGTCATTTGATATAACTATACCAAGGTATTGACTTATCGATTGAGTAAGTTCTTCCGCTTCAGTTTGCTGTGATTGCTGAGGTTCAGAATATGGGCCGTATGCAACCTTGCGTATGTTCCACTCAGGGACTTCTATGATAACACGACATTCTTTTATATCTGTTTTATACGCATAGTTGACATTTACAATTAAACCGTCAAGATTTTCCTGATAGATTATTTCTATAATGTTTTCATACTCTCTTACATCTAAATTGACACCATGTCTAAAGACTGCATTTTTAATATCGTCAATAGTACCGTTTATGCCGTAAATACTAGTTGAATATATTAATGACTCTAAATCGCGGTTTGCCCTAGCTTGTGTAGCTTCTTCAGCTTCCTTTTTAGTTTCTTGCAAAGCTTTCTCAGCCGCTTTTTGGTTTGCATCGTTAATGAGTTCATCTATCATGTTGCCAATTGATTCTCCCATTTGCATATAAGGGTCTGGGCTTACATATATAGTGGAATAAGCTTCTACTTTGGAGATAGACATAAAGGTAATAATTAAAGATAAGATGACACAGATTTTTCTCATGATATATACGCTCCTTCGTCAAATATCACAATAGTCTTTGTAGCGTTGTGATTGAGCTTATCGTATTGTGCGCTACCTTGCAATAGAGCGTCATCATTTTCCTTTTCGCCCGCGCGCAAAATTTTCGCGCGGAACATAAATTTGCCCCTTGACAGTTAGAGCTGGCTAACTTATTATATCAGCGTGGTTAGCAAAGACTAACGCAAGGATGAAAAAACGATGGCGGATAAAACGATGTCGACCGGAAGCTCTGTTGAAAAATTGCTAGCGCTTCACTGCGCGCCCGCGTTAGCCGGCGTCAAGCCGTCGAACCTCTTCACCCTCCACTTTTCGGAGGGGAAGCCCGAGGCGCGGGAGCTGCGCGAAGCGGCGGACGGCCTGCGCGCCTGCGGCGTGAGGATGGAAATCCTCTGCGAGTGCGAACGTTACGCGCTCGTCTTCGTCTACCGCGAGGAGCTTCTCGCGGCGGCGATGGGGCCGGAGGCCGAGGACTTCCTCACCGGTTACGGCTACAGGCGCGGGCTGACGCTCGCGGAGAAAATCGCGCGGCTTCGCTCGAGGCTCGGCAAATGCGGCGAGTTCCCGCACGAGATCGGAATTTTCCTCGGCTATCCCGTCGAGGACGTGCGCGGCTTCATTGCGAACGAGGGCAGAAACTTCAAGGCCTGCGGCACGTGGAAGGTCTACGGCGACGGCGAACGCGCGGCGGGGCTTTTCGAGAGCTACAGGAGATGCACGGAATATTTCTGCTCGATGGTGGAGCGCGGCGCGCGCATAGTCCAGCTTGCGGAGCTCTGCGGCGGCCCCGCGCAATAAAGGATACTCTGCTCCCGCTGCGGCGGGGATAAAATTCAGGAAAGGCGGAATATAAATGGATAAGACAGCTGTCATATACTGGAGCGCTACAGGCAACACCGAAGCTATGGCGAACGCGATAGCCGAAGGAATACGCGCGGAGGGCGCGCACGCGGACCTCTTCTCGGTCGCGGAGTTCGGCTCGCGCAGCACCGCGGACTACGCGAAGCTCGCGCTCGGCTGCCCGTCGATGGGAGCCGAGGTGCTCGAGGAATGCGAGTTCGAGCCGTTCCTCTGCTCCATAGAGCCCGAGCTCGCGGGCAAGAAGGTCGCCCTCTTCGGCTCTTTCGGCTGGGGCGACGGCGAATGGATGCGCAACTGGGAAGACCGCATGAAGGGCGACAACTGCGCGCTCTTCGAGCAGGGGCTCATCATCAACCTGACGCCCGACGACGAGGGCAAAAAGCAGTGCGAAGAGTTCGGAAAGCGCTTCGCCAAATTCTAATCACAAACTTGCAGATTACGCCCGGCGCGCAGCCGCGCGGCGAGGCGAAAGCTTAAAACTCCTCCGATAGAGTTCAACTCCACACCCCACACATCCCGGCCCGCGGCCTTCCTCCCGCGGGCCGGATCTTTTTGCGCGGGTCATTTCGGCAGACGGTTCTTCTCCCCCCACTCGCACATGCCGTCGAGTATCGGTATCAGAGATTTTCCGCGCTCGGTCAGGCTGTATTCGACCTTCGGCGGAATCTGCGGATATTCCTCGCGGTGGACGAGCTTGTCCGCTTCGAGCTCCTTGAGCGTCGCGCTGAGCGTCTTGTACGAAATTGCGCCGATATATTTTTTCATCTCGTTGAAGCGCACGACGCCGAACTCCATCAGCGTGTAGAGCACCACCATCTTGTATTTGCCGTTTATCAGCGAGAGCGTGTAGCTGAAGCCGGTCTCGCCAAGCGACGCCGCCGCGATGCAGCGTTTTCTGTCCTCTGTCATATACGCTTTCCTCCGGGTAAGTATTACACGCGGATGTGCGTACTTGCGCGCGCCCGCGTTTGGTATATATTTGTAGCGTGGAATTGATACAAAGTCAACGCCGCGGGGGAAACGCGCAAAGGCGCTGCGCGGCGCGAAACGAACGGGAGGAAGATAAAACATGGGAAAGAAGATAATCGTACTGAACGGAAGCCCGCGTAAGAACGGCAACACCTCGGCGCTGGTAAAGGCGTTCCGCGATGGCGCGGAGAGCGCGGGCCACAGCGTCACGGAATTTTGGCTCGGCGGCATGAAGATAAACGGCTGCCGCGGCTGCTGCGCGGGCGGCAAAAATCCCGAAAGCCCCTGCGTGCAGAAGGACGACATGGAGCAGATATACCCTGCCTACAAAGAAGCCGACGTCGTCGTGCTCGCCTCGCCGCTCTACTACTGGACTATCAGCGGGCAGCTCAAATGCGCCTTCGACAGGCTCTTCGCCGTCGCGGAGTGCGACCCGAACTATACGAACCCGCGCAAGGAGAGCGCGCTGCTGATGGCTGCCGAGGGGAACGGCTTCGAGGAGACCGTCTACTGGTACGACCGCCTGATGGGACACATCGGCTGGAAGGACTGGGGAAAGGTGCTTTGCGGCGGCGTCATGGCCGTCGGCGACATCGAGGGCAAGCCGGAGCTTGAAGAGGCGCGCAGGCTCGGCGCGTCGATAAAGTAGAGTAAAATATAGCTCAGAGGGGCGCCGCGCGGAGGAAGCCGAAAGGCGCGCGGCGCTCCGTTTTTTATAAAGGAGTTGGATATAATGAAGGTTCTTCTCGTAAACGGCAGCCCGCACGAGCGCGGCTGCACATACACGGCGCTGCGCGAGGCGGCGGACGCGATTGAAAAGCGCGGCATCGAGACGGAAATCCTCTGGCTCGGCAAGGGCGAGATACCGGGCTGCATGGGCTGCGGAGCCTGCGCGAAGCTCGGCAAATGCGTGCGGAACGACATAGTGAACGAAACGGCGGCGAAGCTCGGCGAGTACGACGCGCTCATAGCCGGTTCGCCAGTCTACTACGCCGCGCCGAACGGCCAGATATGCGCCTTCCTCGACCGCCTCTTCTACTCCGCCGGCGGGAAGCTCGCGGGCAAGCCCGGCGCGGCGGTAGTCTCATGCCGCAGAGGCGGCGCGACGGCGGCCTTCGACAGGCTCAACAAATATTTCACGATAAACTGTATGCCAATAGTCTCGTCGAACTACTGGAACCAGATCCACGGCAACACGCCCGAGGAGGCGAAGCAGGATGCCGAAGGGCTCCAGACGATGCGCCAGCTCGGAGAAAACATGGCATGGCTGCTTCAATGCATCGAAGCCGGACGCAAAGCCGGGGTCGCCGAGCCCGTGCGCGAGCCGAAGATCGCCACGAATTTCATAAGGTAAAGCAAAGCGGCACAAAATCGCAAAGGCGGCCCTCGGGCCGCTTTTTTCATGCCGTTTTTTGCGTTTTGCAATGTTTTTCGGGTTATTATTTTGTTTTTTATCGCGTCATGATAAAATTACGCTGTGTCAGGAAGCAAAACGAAAGGAGCGCCGAAAATTGCACGAAGTACAGAAACCTAAAAAACCCCTCTACTATTATTACGGGGTGGCCCTGCTGATACTGATGTGCTTCAACCTGCTCGCGATGCCCTACATGGCGGAAAAGCAGGTCAAGAACATCGACTACGGCACGTTCATGACGATGACGGAGAACAAGGAAATCGGCCGCGTCGAAATCCAGAGCAACCAGATAATATTCACCGACAAGGACGAAAAGAACATCTACAAGACAGGCCCGCTCAACGACCCCGGGCTGGTCGTCCGCCTGCACGAGGCCGGAGCGAAGTTCGAGGGGCAGATAATCAAGCAGATGTCGCCGCTGCTCAACATCCTGCTGAGCTGGATAATCCCGATAGGCATATTCTTCCTCATCGGGCAGTACATGTCGAAGAAGATGATGGACAGAAACGGCAACTTCATGTCCTTCGGCATGGGCAAGTCGAACGCGAAAATCTACGTGAAATCCTCCGAGGGCATAAAGTTCAGCGACGTGGCGGGCGAGGACGAGGCGAAGGAAAACCTCTCCGAGATAGTCGACTACCTGCACGACCCGAGCAAATATAAGGAAATCGGCGCTTCGATGCCGAAGGGCATACTGCTAGTCGGCCCTCCGGGTACGGGCAAGACGATGCTCGCGAAGGCCGTCGCGGGCGAGGCGAACGTGCCCTTCTTCTCGATATCGGGCTCCGAATTCGTAGAGATGTTCGTCGGCATGGGGGCCGCGAAGGTGCGCGACCTCTTCAAGCAGGCGAAGGAGAAGGCTCCCTGCATCGTATTCATCGACGAAATAGACGCGATAGGCCAGCGCCGCGACGCGCGCGCCATGGGCAACGACGAGCGCGAGCAGACGCTGAACCAGCTGCTGACCGAGATGGACGGCTTCGATAACAAGAAGGGCATCGTCGTCGTCGCGGCAACGAACCGTCCCGACAGCCTTGACCCGGCGCTCCTGCGCCCAGGGCGCTTCGACCGCCGCGTTCCCATGGAGCTTCCCGATCTTGCCGGCCGCAAGGCGATCCTCGAGATCCATGCCAAGGACGTCAAGACGCAGCCGCCGATCGACCTCACGGCCATTGCGCGCGCCACGCCGGGCGCTTCGGGTGCTGACCTTGCGAATATCATCAACGAGGGTGCGCTGCGCGCTGTGCGCCTAGGTCGCAGCCTGGCGACGCAGGAGGACTTCGAGGAGTCCGTCGAGGTCGTCATCGCCGGCCAGCAGCGCAAGTCCACCGTGCTTTCCGATCATGAGAAGCAGGTCGTGTCCTATCACGAGATCGGCC
>UQVV01000146.1 GCA_900544635.1 uncultured Cloacibacillus sp.
TGCTCCGCTATGTTGTCGGAGACGGGCTGGTTCAGCATGTAGAGGCTGAGGCCGTTGTGCGTGAGGCCGGCCGATATGCCGAGCGCCATGCGTATGCGCGCTTTGAAGGGGTTGAGACGGCCGGCGGACATGACGCCGAGCTCCTCGAGCTTTTCAAACGAGCCCTCGAAGTCGTTCGTCTTGTGGACGCTGCCCTGGAAGCAGCGCGACACGACGGCGACCTCGACGCGGCTGCGCACGAGGTTGCGTATCATCGGCACCCACGAGGGCGGCACGTTGCCCACGCCGAAGCCGGCGAGCACGAGCCCCTTGAGCTCGCGCGCGTGGAGCAGCGACGAGAGCATTCCGTCGCCGCCGCCGAGCGAGGCCCACATTATTTCGACGTAGGGAATTTCCTTCGGCCTCACGGCAAGGAAGACGGGACGCTTCGAATCCTGAAGGAATTTCAGCTCGCCGTTGAGCATCTTGCCGATCGTGCCGCGCAGCGGAGACTGGAAGGCGTTGTCCGGAGACTCGGGGTCGGCGAGGACGGCGTCGCCCGCGTCGAAGAGCTCTCCGCTCGAGCAGATGAGCACGCCTCTGTTCTGCGCGCCCGGCGAGAGCGCGGCGAGCACCGCGCAGTGGAGGTTCATGAGCCCTTCTTTCACGCCCGCGCGGCCCTGCACCATGAGGTTGGCGAATATGACGGGCTCGCTGCGCTTCCAGAGAAGATTGACTAGGTAGGCTATCTCTTCCATGACGCCGCAGCCGGAGACGACGATGATGCCGGCGTAGCCCTCCGCGGCGACGGACTCGAGCATCTCCTCCATCGCCATCGTCATCGGCATCGAATAATGGGTGCTAGGCTGGCTGCTCCATTCTTTTATATCACAGCGGCACGCGAGCTCGTCGGGCAGATAGTTCAGCAGCGTGCCTGGGTCGGCGTTCTCGTCGGCGGAGAAGCTCCCCGCTATGACGAGCGCGAGTTTTGGCAGCGGATGCAATGCGATTCCTCCATCCATATATCGGTCGCGGAGGGCTTCCCCTCCGCCTGTGCATTGTAGCGCAAAGCGCGCAGGGTTTCAAATTACGCCGTTTCTAATAGACTTTTAACGGTTTTCATATATCATTACATATCAGTTAAACTCGAAAGGAGATTCATGTTGGAGGCAATACTTTCTTTCTTCGGAAACTGCGCCGCGCTCTTCGGCGAACTCATAGGCTGGCTCGTCGACGTCATCGGACATCTCGGCTACGCCGGCATCGTCGGGCTGATGTTCCTAGAGTCATCGTTCTTCCCGTTCCCCAGCGAGGTCGTGATGCCGCCCGCGGGCTATCTCGCGTGGAAGGGCGATATGAACATCGTGCTCGTTCTCGGCGCCGGCGTACTCGGCAGCATCTTGGGCGCGCTTTTCAACTACTGGATAGCGGTGCGCTGGGGGCGGCCGTTCTTTGAGAAGTACGGAAAATATTTCTTCGTCACGCACGAGTCGCTGGACAAAGCGGAGGTCTTTTTCGCACACCACGGGCACATCAGCACATTCACGGGCCGTCTGCTGCCCGTCATACGCCAGTACATCTCTCTGCCCGCGGGGCTCGCGCGCATGCCGCTGCCGCAGTTCTGCTTCTACACGGCGCTCGGCTCGGGCGTCTGGGTCACGATACTGACGCTGCTCGGCTACTTCCTCGGCAGCAACGAGGCGCTCATCCACGAGGAGCTGCACAAGATAACGATTCTGCTCATCGCGGGCTGCGCGGTGCTCGTCGTGATTTACGCGATCGTCTATAAAAGAAGGAAGCGCGGACAAAAGCAGCGCCCGTAGATAAACCGAAGGCGGCCGTCCCATCGCGAGGGGCGGCCGCTTTTTCATGCGCGCCGCGAAATTTTCATTTTCCCACGCGTATGCGCGCGGCCGCGCGTTTCTCAAACTGTTAAAAAATGCTATCATTTACGTAACGTCAATGTAACGGCGCGCGGAGACTCCGCGCGTTCCGCCCGCGCGGCGGAAAATTTTTTACGGGAGTGGTACTTATGCACAGCAAGCGCGGTAAGTTCTTGTCAATCGTCATGGCGCTCGCGCTCGTCGCATGCTTCGGCGCGGCGGCCTGCGCGGCGACGCTCAACGCCTACACGGTCATGCCGGAGAAGTACGCGTCGCAGGTCTTCGAGCAGTTCACTAAGGACACCGGCATCAAGGTCAACTTCATCCGCTTCTCGTCGGGCGAGGCTCTCGCGCGCCTCACGGCGGAGAAGAAAAATCCGCAGGTCGACATACTCCTCGGCGGCCCCGCCGACGTCTACACCGCGGGCTGCGACGCGGGAGTATTCGCAGAGTACGCGCCGAAGGAGCAGGCTCTGACGCCCGCCGAATACAGAGACCCCGGCAACCGCTGGACCGGCATCGGCCTCATCCCGCTCTGCTTCCTCACGAACACGGACTTCCTCAAGGAGCACAACATGAAGGCCCCCGAGTCGTGGCAGGACCTGCTCGACCCCGCCTATAAGAACGGCCTCCAGATGGCCGACGCACGTACCTCCGGCACCGCTACGGAGCGTATCTACTCGCTTATCGCCGTCTACGGCGTCGACGGAGCGTTCGACTATCAGAAGAAGCTGCACCAGAACATCCAGCTCTACACGAAGAGCGGCGCGGGCGGCGCGCTGCCGATAGCGCAGGGGCAGGCGGCGAGCGGAATATTCTACCTCGTCGACGCGCTCGACATAGTGCAGCAGGGCTACCCGGTCGTCATCACCTATCCGAAGGAGGGCGTGACCTTCGGCATCGAGGCGACGGGCATCATCGAAGGCGCAAAGAACCTCGACGAGGCTAAGGCCTTCGTCGACTGGGCGACGAGCAAAAAGCTCGGCGAACTCTTCCTCGCGAAGAAAATCAACTACATCCCCGTCGTGACGGGCCTCAAGATCGACAACCCCGCGCTCGACACCTCGCACGTGAAGCTCCTCTCCGTCGGCGCGGAGCACAAGGGCGACAAGCGCAAGGAATACGTAGACCGCTGGGTCAACGAAGTAATCCGCTAATCCTGTAAGCTCATTACCGGGCCGGCTCCCGCACGGAAGCCGGCCCTTTTTCAGAGGGGGTCTCACGCTATGGCTTCTTCGTCGATGAAACGCGACCCCGCGCTCGTCCCTGTCGTGGCGGCGCTGTGGCTCGCGCTCGGCGTTTTTATCATCTATCCGTTCATCAGGCTGCTCGCCGTCACGTTCACGGCGGAGGACGGCGGCCTTTCGCTCGAAAACCTCACGATGGTCTTCTCCAACAGCTACGACAGGCTCGCGCTGATGAACAGCATCTGGCTCGCGATAGCCGTCGCCGTCACGGGCACGGCGCTCGGCTTCTGCTTCGCCTTCGCCGTCGTGCGCATCAAGATGCCCGCGCCCGTGCGCTGGTTCATCGCGGCGGTGACGGTGCTGCCGCTCATCTCCCCGCCCTTCACGAGCAGCATCGCGCTGACGCTTTCGCTCGGGCCGAACGGCATACTGCTCAACCTGCTCGGCATACCGGACTTCAACATCTACGGCTTCTGGGGCACGTGGATGTCCGAGTCGCTGACATACTTCCCCGTCGCCTTCCTCACCATCTCGTCGGTGCTCGCCTGCATCGACCCGAACTTTGAGGACGCGGGGCTCTCGCTCGGCGGCTCGCCCTTCCGCGTATTCCGCACCGTGACGCTGCCGCTGACGATGCCCGCGATCGCGAACTCGATACTTCTGCTCTTCGCCTGCTCGCTCGCGGACTTCGCTACGCCGCTCGTCCTCGCGGGGCATCAGTTCCCCGTCCTCCCGACGCAGGCCTACCTTCAGATAACGGGGCTCTACGACCTGCGCGGCGGCGCGGCGCTCTCCTTCGCGCTGCTCGTCCCGGCGCTTTTCGTCTTCTTCCTCCAGCGCTGGTGGGTCAGCCGCAAGAGCTACGTCACGGTAAGCGGCAAGTCCGGCGCGCAGACGCGCCCCAAGGGCATCGGCCTCGCCGCCGAGGCCGCGATTCTCGGAGTCTGCGCCGTCGTGATAGCCTTCATCGTATTCCTCTATGCGCTGATAACGATGGGCGCTTTCACAAAAACATGGGGGCTCGACAACAGCTTCACGCTTGACAGCTTCGCATACGTATTCAACCACGGGCGCAAGGCCATCATCGACACGCTGATAATCGCATGCGTCTCGACGCCGCTCGGCGGCCTCATCGCCGTGCTCGTCGCCTACATCACTCAGCGCAAGTCGTTCCCCTGCAACGCGCTTATGGAGATAGTCTCGCTGCTCAACTTCGCGCTGCCCGGCACGGTCGTCGGCATCGCGTACATCATCGCCTTCAACTCGAGCCCGCTGATACTGACGGGCACGATGTCGATACTCGTCGCGGCCTACGTCTTCCGCTACGACTCGGCGGGCATACGCTCCGTCATAGCGTCGCTGCAGCAGATAGACACGTCGCTCGAGGAGGCTTCGCTGAGCCTCGGCGCTTCGTCCGCGGCTACCTTCCGCAACGTGACGCTGCCGCTCGTCGTCCCGGCTCTGCTCGCGGGCATGAAGTATCTCTTCATCCACTCGATGACGGCGATAAGCGCGACGATATTCCTCGTCTCCGTGAGCTGGTCCCTGCTCACGGCGCGCATCCTCGAATGTATGACGGAGCTGCAGTTCGGCAACGCCTGCGCCTTCTCCGTCGTGCTCATTCTGCTCGTATTCTTGTTCAACGGACTGCTGACGCTTCTTGTCCGGGCCGCGGGCTTCGGCTACAGGGGGCAGGGAGGTAACAGATAATGGCTGTAGAACTTCATCTTCACGACATAAGGAAAACCTTCGTAAAGGACGGCGCGAGCTTCAACGCCGTCGAGCGCGTCGAGCTCGACGTAAAGGGCGGCGAGCTCGTAACGTTCCTCGGCCCCTCTGGCTGCGGCAAGACGACGACGCTGCGCATGGTCGCGGGCTTCGAGACGCCGACCGCGGGGCGCATCCTCATCGACGGGCAGGACGTGACGAACGTCATGGTCAACAAGCGCGAGATAGGCTTCGTCTTCCAGAACTACGCGCTCTTCCCGCACATGACGATAGGCGACAACGTCGGCTACGGGCTGAAGATGCGCTCGGAGAGCGGCCCGGCCGTGACGCGCAAGGTCGCCGAGGCGCTCGAGATGGTCGGCCTCAAGGGCGCGGAAAAGCGTTACCCGAACCAGCTCTCGGGCGGCGAGCAGCAGCGCGTCGCGCTCGCGCGCGTCCTCGTCATGCGCCCGAAGGTCCTGCTCATGGACGAGCCGCTCTCGAACCTCGACGCGAAGCTGCGCCTGCACATGCGCACGGAGATACGCCGCATACAGAAGCA
>UQVV01000147.1 GCA_900544635.1 uncultured Cloacibacillus sp.
GACTATGAAGCGCAGCTCGCCCGCGAGCGCGAGCTTCCAGAGCTTCCAGCGCTTGGCGGGCGTCTCGGGCCACAGCGCGCCGCCGTCGCGCGCGGAGGGCGGCAGGCTTTCCCAGAAGGCGCGCGCCATGACGGCCTCGGGAAAAAGCGCGAGCGCCGGCGTTCCCTCTTCGAGCGCGGCGCGGTACCGCTCCCAGCGTTTTTTATAATCCGTACTGTAAAAGCATTCGGCTGCGAATTTTCCGCCGCTTTCGCGCTCCGGGCGCTGCGGCAGCTCTTCTTTGGAAAAGAATTTCGACGGCAGCAGAGTCTTCATCGCGAAGCCCGTGCCTATGAACCACGTCGCGCCGAACCATTTTATCAGCTTCCAGAGCTCGGGCGGCAGCGGCGGGCGTTCGTCGATTACCGCGGCGAGCGGCTTGACCTTAGATTCGTCGAAGCCGCCGCCCGCGTCCACCGTCACGCCAATCCTGCCGCCGCGTCCGAGCGGCGCGGATACGCGAAGCCCCTCGGAGAGCTCCGTCTCCCACGAGTAGGAGAGCGGAGTCCACCAAGGGGCAGGAAATATCGCGTGGACCGACGGCATTATTTCCCGGCGGCGAGCGCCGAGACGGAATCGAGTATGCGCGAGGCCGTTTCGTCCTTCGTTCCGGAGAAGCGGACGGGCTCCGCGCCGCGCGCCATTATCGTGACGGCGTTGGTGTCCACGGCGAAGCCCGCGCCCGGCGCGAGCACGTCGTTCGACACGATCATGTCGAGATTTTTCTCCGCCATCTTCTTCTGCGCGTTTTCAAGGACGTTCTGCGTCTCGGCCGCGAAGCCGACGAGCAGCTGCCCGGGCCGCTTGCGCCTGCCGAGCTCCGCCGCTATGTCGCGGTTCTGGACGAGCTCGAGCGTCATGGTATCCTTGCCGCCGCGCTTTATCTTCTGTTCGGCGCGCTCGGCGGGTCTGTAGTCGCCTACGGCCGCGGCCTTTATGATAACGTCTGCGCTTTCAGCCGCGCTCATGCAGGCGTCGAACATTTCGTCCGCGCTCGTCACCTCGACGATTTTTATCCCCGCGGGACGGCGCAGCGCCGTCGGGCCGGTTATCAGCGTAACATCAGCGCCGCGCCGCCACGCCTCTTCGGCTATCGCGTAGCCCATCTTGCCGCTGCTCGGATTGCTGATGAAGCGCACGGGGTCGATATATTCGTGCGTCGGGCCCGCGGTCACGGCGACGCGCCGTCCGGCGAAATCCTTTTTGTCGCAGAGCGCGCGCAGTACGTAGTCGTTTATCACGGCGGCGGAGGGCATTCGCCCCTTGCCTTCGTAGCCGCAAGCGAGCAGGCCGCTGTCCGGGTCTACTATTTCGGCGCCGCGTTCTTTCAGAATTTTTATATGCTCCTGCACGGGGCCGCTCGCGAGCATCTTTCCGTTCATCGCGGGGAAGAGCAGCAGCGGCTTCGTATTCGCGAGCAGAGCCGCGCCGAGCAGCGTCGAGCCGTCGCCCTGCGCCGCGGCGCGAAGCACGTTCGCCGTGCACGGCGCTATGACGAAGAGGTCGGCCCAGTCCGTCAGCGAAATGTGCGGAATCTGCCAGCCGTATTCGGCGGAGAGGAAGTCGCGCTCGCGCCATACGCGGCGCTTGCTGAGCGTCGAGAGCGCGAGCGGGCTGACGAACTGCTCGGCGGCCTCGGTGAGTATCGTCTCGACCTCGCAGCCGAGCTTCACCCAGCCGTGAAGGACGTCCGGCGCTTTGTAGGCGGCGATGCCGCCGCTTACGCCGAAGAGTATCCGCTTAGGCCGCGGGCTCATTTTCCTGCTTCGGCAGCGGGTCAACTATGCGGTAGGCGATGCGTCCGTTCGTCACGTCGTCGACGGCCATCGAGATGTATTTTTCCTCGCCGCTGAGGTCGCGGCGCTCGCTGAGCTGCCGCGCGCGCGCCGATATGACGAGCGTCAGTATGTATTTGTTCGGGATGTCCCTTTCGCGGTAGATTTTTTCAAGATCCATATATATCATTGCTGTTCCTCCCTGTTTTTCTTGACAATATTTATGACTTCATCGACGGTCCTTTCAAGATCGTCGTTCACCACAACGTAATCGTATTTACCGGCGCAGGCTATCTCGGCCTCCGCGTTCTTTATGCGAAGCTCGCGCTCCTCGCGTCCCTCGCTGCCGCGCCCTTCGAGGCGGCGGCGAAGCTCCTCCATCGAGGGCGGCTTCACGAAAATCATGACGGCCTCGGGCATCTTCTGCTTAACTATGAAAGCGCCCTGCACGTCTATCTCGAGCACTATGTCCGTCCCCGCCTCGAGCGCGGACTCGACGATGTCGCGCCGCGTGCCGTAGAGGTGTCCGTGTACCTCGGCGTATTCGAGGAAGTCGCCGGCGGCTATTCTGCGGCGGAACTCATCCTCCGAGATAAAATGATAGGTCTCGCCCTCTTTGTCGAGGCCGGGCCTCGGCGCGCGCGTCGTACACGAGACGGAATATTTTATGCCGGAGAGCCTTTCGAGCGCGAGATGAAGCACCGTTCCCTTGCCGACTCCGGCGGGGCCGGAAAAAATATAAAGACGTCCCTTCACCGCTTACCGCTCTCCTTCCTCAAAGCGCGCCGTTATCGTCTCGGGCTGTATCGCCGAGAGTATGACGTGGCGGCTGTCCATTATCAGAATCGAGCGCGTTTTGCGCCCCTGCGTGACGTCGACTAGAAGCCCCGCCTCGCGCGCCTCGTCCTTGAGGCGGCGTATCGGCGCGGAATCGGGACTGATGAGCGCGACTACGCGCTCCGCAACGACCATGTTGCCGAAGCCTACGTGCAGAAGTTTCTGCGCCATGCGACGCTCCTATTCCAGATTCTGTATCTGCTCGCGGATGCGTTCGAGCGCGGCCTTCGCGTCGACCGCGAGCCAGCGTATCTCCGCGTCGGCCACCTTCGAGTCGAGCGTGTTGACCTCGCGGTTCATCTCCTGCACTATGAAGTCGAGCTTGCGTCCCGCGCTTTCGTCGGAATCTCCGGCGGAGCGGAATTTCGCGATGTGGCTCTTGAGCCGCGCGAGCTCCTCCGCGACGTCCCATTTGTCGGTGAGCAGGACTATCTCCTGCATATAGCGCTGCTCTTCGAGCTTTTCGCCGAGCTTTTCAAGAGTTTCGGTGACGCGCGTCCTCATCGCCTCGAAGGCCGCGTCGCGCGCTGGCTTCCACTTTTCCTCTATGACGCCGACGAGACGTTCGAGCTCCGCGAGGTGCGTCAGCACCTCTTCGCGCAGATGACCGCCTTCAAGCGCGCGCATCTTGTTCCACGACGCGGCGGCCTCGTCGAGCAGTTCTTTGAAAACTTCCTCGGTCGCCTGCGAGTCCTCTTCGTCCTCGAACTTAGGCATGTCGAGCACGCCGGGGAAGAGCGCCACGCGCTCCACGTCGACGTCGGGTACGAAGCCGAGCGCGCGGCGCGCCGCGGACATCTCCTCGCAGTAGGCGGCGAGCACGTCTCTGTTGACGCGCCCAGTCTTGAAGTCCTGCGCCCAGAGCACCTCCATGCGGAGCTGCACCTTGCCGCGGCGGAAGGTTTTTCTCAAATTCTGGTGGAACCACGGCTCCCATCCCGCGAACTCCCTCGGGAGGCGCACCGATATTTCCTGATAGCGGTGATTGACGCTGGAAAGCTCTACGACGACGGTCCCCCATTTGGTCTGTATCTGGGAGCGGCTGAAGCCGGTCATGCTTACGTACATACGGATCCACCTTTCAAAGCGGTCTTATCAACCTTGTTATAATATATCCTCCGCGCCTGTTTGCGCAACGCCGCCCGCGAAAATTTCGCCGATTTCGGAGAGCATTTCACCAAAGCCGCGCCCGTCTATCGCGCAGACGCAGACGACGCGCTCGCCGCGCGCGCGCAGCTCGATGGCGGTTTCGTAGGCCGCCGCGCCGCTTTTGTCTATTTTGTTCAGTATCACGAGCCGCGGCAGCTCTCCCGCGCCGAGCCCCTCGAGCGTTTCGAGCACCACGTCGAGCGTCGCGCAGGGGTCTTTGTCCGCCGAGTCGAGCACGAGCAGCAGCAGGTCGGCGTTCGCCGCCTCCTCGAGCGTCGCGCGGAATGCGGCGACGAGCTCGGGCGGCAGCTTTCTGATGAAGCCGACGGTGTCGGAGAGCAGGAACGGCTTTCCGTCGCCGCTCTCTATCCTGCGCACTACTGTGTCGAGAGTGGAAAAGAGCTGGTCCTTCGCGAGGATGCCCGCGTCCTTCGAGAGCGCGCGCAGCAGCGTGGATTTGCCGCTGTTCGTGTAGCCGACGAGCGCCGCGAGCGGCACGCCGCCGCGCCTGCGCCGTTCCCTGTTTTCGCCGCGCCGCCTGCGCACATCGTCGAGCCGCTTCGTGATGCTCTTTATGCGCAGCTCGAGCTTGCGGCGGTGGCGTTCGAACTCCGTCTCGCCGGGGCCGCGCGTCCCTATGCCGCCGCCGGTGCGCGACATCTGGTGGCCGAGCCCCTTGAGGCTCGGAATCTCGTAGCGGTACTGCGCGAGCTCTACCTGGAGCTTCGCCTCCGCCGTGTTCGCGCGCTGCTCGAAAATCTTCATTATCACGAAGGCCCTGTCCCAGACCTGCAAGCCCGTGAGCTTCTGCAGATTGCTCTTCTGCGTCGGCGTTATGAAGTCGTCGACGACGAGGTGCGTACATTCGTTCGGCTCTGCGTACTCTCGTATCTCCTGCGCCTTTCCGGCCCCGATGAACGAGGCGGGGTCCGGCGCGCGGCGCTTCTGTATCACGCGCGCCGCGACGGGGACGTTTACGTTCTTCAGCAGAAGCACGAGCTCGTCGAGCGAGCTCTGCGTGTCGTCTCCGTCGCCGAGCGCGGCTATTATCGCCTTAGGCTCCTTGGGGCGCAGGTCGCGCGCGGTGCGCCGCTGGCGGCTCAACGGTTCTCCTGCGCCTCTATCTCTTTCGCGAGCGAGGCTATCGCGTCGACGACCTCTGCGGCGCTCATATCCGTGCTGTCGAGTATGACGCAGCCCTGCGCGGGGCGCAGCGGCGCTATCTCGCGCGTCATGTCGTAATGGTCGCGCTCGATTACTTGTTTCAGGATTTCGTCGTAATCGGCGCTCTCGCCCTTCGCCTCGCGCTCGGCGCAGCGCCGTCTCGCGCGTTCTTCGGCGCTCGCCGTGAGGAATATTTTCAGCTCCGCGTCGGGAAATATGACCGTCCCCATGTCGCGGCCGTCGGCGACGAGACCGTTCGCCGCCTGCGCGCGCTGGAAGCCGGCGAGCGCGTCCCGCACTGTTCAAGCAGTGCCAACGCTCGCGGATAGAGCAGCCGCCCGT
>UQVV01000148.1 GCA_900544635.1 uncultured Cloacibacillus sp.
TCCGTCACGCGCAGCCCTCTGTATATGAGCGGCTCTCCCTCGGGGATATATCCCCTCTTCGCGAAGGCCGCGGCCGCGCCGCAGAGCGTCAGCACCAGTACGACAGCCAGCAAAATTTTCTTCAATCCAATACCTCCCTGCACGTTCGTATGCCGCGGTTCTATTATAACGGAAAAGCCGC
Organism: uncultured Cloacibacillus sp.; assembly: GCA_900544635.1. GTDB lineage: Bacteria > Synergistota > Synergistia > Synergistales > Synergistaceae > Caccocola > Caccocola faecigallinarum. Next base: position 182 of record UQVV01000148.1, read on the forward strand.
GCGCTTCAAAAGCGGCGGCTCTTCGACGGCGGGCTATTTCCCGCGCAGTATTTCCAAAATTTCACGGAGGTCGCGTATCTCATAGTCGGGCTTCGCGCCCGTCGCGTTCTCCGCGCCGCCTGGGTTGTACCAGCAGCTTGCGATTCCCGCGCGGTTTCCCCCCTCGATGTCGCTCGTCAGAGAGTCGCCGACGATTATCGAGCTTCCGCGTTTTTCCTCGCCTATCTCGCGGAATACGGCGTCGAAGAATTCCGCCGCGGGCTTCTCGTGCCCGATTTGTTCCGAGAGGAATATCCCGTCCATCAATTTGTCGAAGCCGGAGCGCGCGAGCTTGCGCGTCTGCGCCGCGACGGTGCCGTTCGAGACGGCATACTGGCGGAACTCGCCGCGCAGCGAGGCGACGAGCCCGTCGCTGCCGTCGCGGTAGACTATCGTGTCGCCGAGGCGCGTCTGGTAGGCCGCGTTGAACTCCGCGGGCGAAGGGCCGGAAATCCCCTCGGCGGCGAAGAAGTCCTCGAAGCGGCGCGTGAGTATCTCGGCCTTCGTCAGCTCGCCGCGTTCGAGCGCGCGCCAGTAATTTCTGTTAATCTCGGAATATCTCGCGAGCATCGCGTCCGTGCATAGGCCGAGGCCGAAGTCCGCGAAGAGCGAGCGAATAGCCGCCTCCTCGGCCGCGCCGAAGTCGAGCAGCGTGCCGTCCACGTCCCATAAAATCGTATCGAAGCGCGCCATTTTAGTCCGGGAACTGCGCGTTCGGGTCGAGCGCGAGGATTTTGTTTCTGATGTGGAGCATACGGCGGTCGTCGGGCGGGTGGGAGTTGAAGCCGCTCGGCTGCGTCTTGCTCACGGACGAGAGTTTTTTGATGGCGCTGTACATGCCGACGGGGTCCTCGCCCTGCGAGTAGGCGAGCTCGACGGAATAGTCGTCCGCCGCTATCTCCTGCTCGCGGCTCCAGCCGGAATTTACGAGGTTCGCGCCGATGTTGACCGCGACTCCCGCGAGGCCGTCGCCGAGGATGTTTCCGAGTATCGCGGAGGCGAGCGACAGCCCCGCCGCGCGGTTCGCGCCGCTCTGGTGGTGGTTGAGCTTCACATGGCCCGCCTCGTGCGCGAATACGGCGTAGAGCTCCGCCTCGGTGTCGAGCAGGTTCAGCAGCCCCGTCGTCACCGTCACCGATTCGCCGTTCGTGACCCAGGCGTTGGGAACCTCCTCGTTCTGTATGGAGAAAGGCAGCTCCGTCAGCCCCGTCGGCACGGCGACCCTGTTCCACACGCGCCGCGCCTGCTCGTGCGAGAGCGCCGCCTCGGACATCTGGGCGGCTCCGGCGAGCAGTATCAGCGCGAGCGCGAAAATTTTCAGCTTCTTCAAGATTTTCCGACCTCCTCCGCGCCGCGTGCGGCGGCGCAAGCTATTTGCCGCGGCCGTGCGCGTACCAGCAGGCGAGCCCCTGTATGTTCAGCTCCAAATCCCAGCCGTTCGCGCGCTCAATTTCGGCGCGGCGCGAATCCAGTCCGTGCGCCGTGATGTTGGCGCTGTAAAGCTCCTTCAGGCGGCGGCTCAGCTCTTCGCGCTCCCCGCGCGAGGCGAGCGCGATTTCGACATATTTGTCGACGCCGGCCTTGAGGCTCGCCGCGGCCTCACCGACGTTCGTCAGACAGCCGAAGTGCGTCAGATATACGGTCTCGGGCGCGAGCGCGACGATATGGTCTATCGTCGCCTTCATAGCCTCGGGGTCGAACTGCACCGGCGAGGCGGTGACGATGACCCAGCGCCTGTGCGGATCGGTCTCCATGCACTTGTAGGAAATGCCGAAGGCGTCGCCCGAGAAGAGCGACTTCGCAGTGCGCTCGAAGAACATCATGTGGTGCTTCGCGTGGCCCGGCGCGTCGATGCACTCAAGGCGCATAGCTCCGATTTCGAGCGTCTCTCCGTCCTGCGGCGCGAGCACGCGCTCCGCAGGCACGGGGATGATTTCGCCGTAGAGGCGCGCCGTCGCCTCCGGCCCGTAGACCTCCTTGACCCCCTCGACGAGCTTCGCCGGGTCTATCATGTGGCGCGCGCCGCGCGGATGCACGACGAGGCGCGCGTTCGGGAACTCGCGCATATACGAGCCCGCGCCGCCCGCGTGGTCGAGATGGACGTGCGTCACGCAGACGTACTTCACGCTCTCGCGCGGGACGCCGAGCTCCGCCATCGCCGCAAGCACGTGCGGCACGGAGCCGTTGTGCGCCGTCTCGACAAGCGCGGCCTCGTCCCCGCTCTTCAGCAGGTAGACCATAACGGCGCCCTCGCCTCCGTCGTAATGCGCGTCTATCCCGTAAATTCCGTTCTTATAGTCGTAGATCATGACAATCCTCCAAAGCAAAATTCATCTGCAATGGTAATGCCTACGCCGCCGCACCGTCAATATTTTCCGCTCCGGCGCGCTGTGCTAGAATTGCCGCCGTGAAGAACATTCCGGGAGGTCTCTCAATGAAATGCGTGTCGCTTGAAAAGAAAGAACGGACCGCGTGGGTTGCGATGAACAGGCCGGAGGCCATGAACTCGCTGACCGCGGAGCTCTGCGCCGAGCTCGTCGAAGCCTTCGCAGAATGCGAGCGCGACGCTGAAATCCGCGCCGTCGTGCTGACCGGCTCGGGGCGCGCCTTCTGCGCTGGCGGCGACCTGCCGACGCTCGCCGCGCTGAAAAGCCGCGACGAAGCCGAGGAATATGTGAAGACGGCGGGCCGCGTCGCGCTCGCCGTCGTGCGCTCCGCGAAGCCCTACATAGCTATGGTGAACGGCGCCGCCGCTGGCGCGGGCTTCAACATAGCGCTCGCCTGCGACTTCCTCTGCGCCTCGAAAAATGCGAGGTTCACGCAGGCCTTCAGCTCCATCGGCCTTATCGCGGACTGCGGCGGCAATTTCCTGCTCCCGCGCCTCGCAGGCCCGCGCGAGGCGAAGCGCCTTATGATGCTGCCCGAGAAGCTGACGGCGGAAGAGGCGGAAAAGCTCGGTCTGACGACGCTCGTCGCAGAAGACGCCGAGCTGCGCGAAAAAACCGCAAAGCTCGCCGCGCGCCTCGCCGCCATGCCGACGCTCGCGCTCGCCGAAATAAAAAAATTCATCAACGAAGCGGACATCTTCGAAGCAACGCTCCGCCGCGAGGAATCCATCCAGTCCCGCCTGATACTGGGCGATGACTGATGATGTAACCAATAGAACCATTGTAAAAGGAAATCACATTTTCCCAATTGTCCGGCTGGAATATAGGTTCACCCCACCCCCATGATTTGGGCGGTTTTCTACCGATAGTCCAATGAACATCACGCTTATAACCCCATTTCTGCCAGTGAATGAGCATTGAAGGAATGGTGTTCGTAAGCGCACGTTTACAGTTAGCTGCAACGAATCCTGTTATACTACCTGGCATACGTTGCATATTTCTCAAGTTGATAGCTGCATGTATAGGACCTTTACCCCAACCACGTCCGGCACATAGGACAACTGTTTTAGCCGGAGTATAAAGAACCTGCTGCTGTGTCTCATGAAAATACTCTCTCATGGTTCAGGCTCCTCCTCCACCTTTTTAGGGTTAAAAATATCATCTTCATTAAAGTCAGCTTCCTCAAACCTGATGTCCTGGATATCCTCATTCATGTACTGCTTAATCTTATCAGCAATACGCTGACGGATATTCGGAATAGGGCGAATACCGAGAATAGTCGGGTCTGTAGATGGTTGGAATGGCTGGATAACAATCTTGTCGTAACCAAGGTCTTTAGCATCTTCTTTGTCTAGCTGCATGTATTTTGCATAGTGGTTGTCACAAGCTGCCATTGCCCTGGCATCCTTCATACGCTTTGCCATCTCGTAACTCTCTTCGTTGCGTTGTATGAAACGATAGCGATGGTAATCTTTGGTAGTTTTGTTAAGGTCACCAAGGAGATACTTGATTATACGGATATCCTCGTAAGCTGCAGATTTCTGTATATTGTATCGTTTCTGAAGTTCAAGCACGATTTCCTGTTCACGTATTCGAGGATATTGAAGCCAATAGTTGTACATATCCCTAAGACGTAACAGGCGCTGCTGTATTATCTCGGGGATATTCTTTTCTCTCATCTCATCAACCGATGCGAAAAGATACTCTTTGGCTATATCTATAGTTGCTGGTAGTGGCATAAATAATTATAAGTCTTCGTCTGAGTCCATATCACGAAGATATGAACCTATAAGCTGAACGGCAAGCGGACTTCCGGCTTCAGCAAGTTCAAGTTCGTTCTGTCGGATCTGAAGGGCGCGTTCGGCTTTACCCTTGCGATAAGCCAGACTTGCAGGATGAGATTTGTCTGAAAGGATATCACGGAATCTGCGTTCGTCAATATCCATCAGAACTGCAATGTCCGATACAGGAGTAAGCATTGAAGCAAGCTCCTTTATACGGTCAATCTGTGTTGAAGTTAATTCCATGTAGATGCAAGCTGCGTGTATTAATAATATCAGAAAACTGGTCTCTCAATGTAAAGAAGATATCAGGTTGCGTTGTAATAATAGAACACTCCGTTCTGTTGCCTCGAGTTTGGTTCTGACTGGTAACTACAGTGACCATCCATTTCTCGTTTTCAACTAAAAGAACCTTGGAATGATTCTCTGTGAGATATACATCATCGAAAACGACACCCATAAATGTGGAAAGATTCACGGTCTTCTTGGCTGCCTTCAGGTCGGCCATAAGAACAGCATGAAGAATCAGTTCACGTTTACGGAGTGAAAATAGTCTGCGTAAGAACTCTTCTGAAGTAGAGAATGTAGATACATAGACTTTTGCCGGACCGGTCTGCAACAAAATGAACTCGAGAACATCAAAAAGTTGAAGCCGATTATCCAGATAGGCTTGTAACGGCACATCGGATATCGGCTTCAACAATCGGTTTACAATCTTCATACCTTAAGCCCTAAATCTTGTAAAGCTTTAACCTGGTCATCACTAACATTGTTGCCAGTGGATATCAGGAAGTCGTACTTGGCTTGCATCTTGGCAAGCAGCTTCTCGTACTTAGCCTGGTCACCGGCTTCTTTCAGTTCAGCAAGTTTTTTCTTGTTGTCTGAAAGGTAGCCCCTT
>UQVV01000149.1 GCA_900544635.1 uncultured Cloacibacillus sp.
GCCTTTCATTATATCGTTTATACCCGGAACGAATCCGTCTGTACTGTGTGTGGCAAGTACGGAAAGCATCTCCGGTATCTCTACAGGACCTACTACAGTAAGTGGGGCATGCGCACTTCCATCGTAAAGTGCCTCCATTGATGCAAGTTTCATAGGCTGAACCTGTGCCACCTGATATGCCGACTGGTCGCCGGTTGCAGCAGTCACGATTGAAGCGAACAGACCTACCGCGGAGGCCACCTTTATGCTTGCCTTGGCAAATTCTTTCTCACGCTTCTTTATCAGATACCAGCAGCTCACTCCCACCACGAACACTGCTCCTAAAATCCAGCTGCTTATCACTGTATGGAAGAACTTGACAACAGCCACCGGAGAGAATGCCACTGACATGAAGTCTACCATCTCATTGCGCATAGTGTCAGGATTGAACTCCATTCCTACAGGGTATTGCATCCACGAATTGGCAACGAGTATCCACCATGCCGAAATCGTAGCCCCAAGCCCCGTTAGCCATGTGGATGCAAGGTGGAAGCGTCGGCTCACTTTCTCCCATCCGAAGAACATCACGGCTATGAATGTAGCCTCCATGAAGAAAGCCAATATTCCCTCTATGGCCAAAGGGGCACCGAAGATGTCGCCCACAAACCATGAATAATTACTCCAGTTGGTTCCGAACTGGAACTCAAGAATAAGTCCTGTAGCAACGCCTATGGCAAAATTGATTCCGAACAGTTTCATCCAGAACTTGGCTGTACGTTTCCAGAACTCATTACCCGTGCGATAATAGACTGTTTCCATTGTTCCCATTATTACCGCAAGGCCTAATGTGAGCGGAACAAACAGCCAGTGATACATGGCCGTCAAGGCAAACTGTGCCCTCGACCAGTCAATCAAAGAAGTGTCAATAGCTTCAATCATAAAATAAAGTTTTATTAAGTTAGTTTGATTAGTTATTTCTCATATGAGTCCGATGCTCTTATAACCAGTTCATTGCCTACATAGTCCTGCTTCTCCTCTGTGGTCTTGTCTTTCAGGAATGAAGGGAAAAAGAACAGTTTGATTATAAAGAACATTACAAAAAGTTTCAGCAGGATTATAAGCCAGAGTATGCGTCCTGTAGTCATAGACTTGAAACCGTCTGCATAAAACCTGTAAATTCCGATTATGTTCATAATTAATAAGTGTATATTTTTATAATGATTACAAAGTAAATGATTTATCGTGAAAAACCAAGGTTTTGTCCACAGATTTCTTTGCAAAATCTATCTTTTTTGCCATTAATATATATAAGGAATAATTTTGTTGCAGAAAAAGAATTTAAGATAACAGTAAACAATATGAGACAAAGAGATTTATTCATTATCGCAGTACTTGGTTCAAGCGCAGGACTTTATGCTCAGGAGAACAAGACCTGGAGCCTTCAGGACTGCATTGACTATGCTCTGGAGAAAAACATACAGCTGCAGCAGAACAAACTCTCGCTCGAAGAGGCGAACTGCGCGATAGGGCACGTCCGCTACGTCCCGCTCGAGAGCTCGCAGCTTCACAACGTCCTGCCCGTCTGCGCGAACTACGCGCGCGGCCCGATAGCGATAGCGCACGACGGCCTCGTCACGAACATCGACTCGCTCAAATCGCAGCTCGAGGCGCGCGGAGCGATATTCCAGTCGGCTACGAACTCGGAGGCCATCCTGCACATGGTCGCGCAGAAATCGCACATGGAGCCGGTCGACGCGATAGTCGACGCGCTCAAAAGGCTCGAAGGCTCATACGCGATAGCGGTGCTCCTTGAAGACGCGCTCGTCGCCGCGCGCGACCCCTACGGCTTCAAGCCGCTCGTCCTCGGCGAACGCGACGGCACGTACTACGCGGCCTCCGAGTCCTGCGCGCTCGACATAGTCGGCGCGAAGCTGCTGCGCGACGTAGAGCCCGGCGAAATAGTCATAATCAACTCGCGCGGCATGAAGAGCCTGCGCGTCCGCCACGAGCGTCCCTCGCGCTGCATGCACTGCTCCTTCGAGTACGTCTACACGGCGCGCCCGGACAGCATAATCGACGGACGCTCCGTCTACGAAGCGCGCAAAGAGATGGGCCGCCGCCTCGCGCTCAAGGCTCCCTGCGCGAACGCGGACCTCGTCGCGGGAATGCCCGACAGCGGAACGATATCCGCCATCGGCTACGCCCAGGCGGCGCACGCTCCGTTTGAGATGGCGGTCGTGCGCAACCGCTACGTCGGACGCACCTTCATCCAGCCGACGCAGAAGGTGCGCGAGCTCGGCGTCAAGATAAAGCTCAATCCAATCGAAGAGCTCTTCAAGGACAAGCGCGCCGTCATAGTCGACGACTCGATAGTGCGCGGCACGACGGCGGAGCGCATAGTCACGATGATACGCAACTGCGGCGCCGGCGAGGTGCATCTGCGCATCGCGTCGCCGCCCGTGCTCCATCCCTGCCGCTACGGCATCGACACGCGCAAGGAAGAGACGCTCGCCGCGGTCCGCATGACGCTCGACGAGCTCTGCCGCAAGGTCGGCGCGGACTCGCTCGACTACCTCACGGAAGAAGACCTCGTCGCGGCCATCGGCCTCCCGGCGGACAGGCTCTGCACGGCCTGCTTCAGCGGCAAATATCTCGAAAAATATTAAGGGGGAACTCTGTTGGGCAAGCTCAGTTACGAGAAATCAGGAGTCAGCATCTCAGGCGGCGACGCGTGGGTCGAAACGATAAAGTCCCTCCTCGCCAAACACCCGAAGGATAAGAACTGCGTCGGCGGAGTCGGAGGCTTCGCCGGCCTTTACAGGATAGGCGGCGGCAAATGCCTAGCCGGATGCACCGACGGCGTCGGCACGAAGCTCGAGCTCGCGAAGGCGACGGGCCTCTACCGCGGCCTCGGGCAGGACCTCGTCGCGATGAACGTCAACGACCTCGTCACGGTAGGCGCGCGCCCGCTCTTCTTCCTAGACTACGCGGCCTGCGGCAAGCTCGACGAAAAGATACTCGCGCCTATAGTCGACGGCGTCATCAGCGCCTGCGAGGAAAGCCTCTGCGCGCTGCTCGGCGGCGAAACGGCGGAGATGCCCGGCGTCTACGACGCCGATGGCTTCGACCTCGCGGGCTTCGCGGTCGGCATAGTCGACGAGGACAAAATCATCGACGGCAGCGACATCCAGGAAGGCAACCTGCTCGTCGGCATCGAAAGCTCCGGCATCCACAGCAACGGCTACAGCCTCGTGCGCAGCGCGCTCGGCAAGGACGGGCTGAACGTAGACCTCGCATCAACGCCCGAAGGCTGGGACGAGACCGTCGCCGAAGCCGTCATGCGCCCGACGCGCCTCTACGTCAAGGCCGCACTCGCCGCGATTGAGACCGGTGTTGTGCGCGGCATGGCGCACATCACGGGCGGCGGCATGTACGGAAACGTCATCCGCGTCATACCGAAGCACCTCGACATAAACGTGGACTTCGGCTCGTGGAAGCGCCCGAAGGTGTTCGACCTCGTGCAGAGCGCCGGAATCGACGAGGAAGAGATGCGCAAGGTATTCAACCTCGGCATCGGCTTCGTATTCATAATAGACCCGAAGGACCTTAAAACGCTCGAAGAAGCGCTCGAGAAGCTCGGAGAGCATCCGACCGTCATCGGCGAGGTCATCAAATGCAGCAGTCCCCGCGAATAGCAATACTCATATCCGGCACCGGCACCAACATGCACGCAATCCTCAACGCGATTAAGGACGGCGAGCTCGACGCCGTGCCGGTATTCGTCGGCAGCGACAAGGCGGCCGGAACGGTCTGGAAAAAGACGACCTTCGCCCTGCTCTCGCTCGACGAGATGAAGTCGGGCGCCGTCACCGTACCTTCGAGCGGCGAGTCGTGCGCAAACTTCGCCGCAGCGCTCAACGCCGGCGCGGCGCTCTTCAACGACACTCCGGCGGAAACGCTGCCGGGCAAGCCCGACGTCGTCCTGCGCAAGTGGACGGCATCGGAGAGCTATCCCGTACTGGAAAAATAACTCTTCAGGAGAACCGGAACTTTCCGGTTCTCCCTTTTTAAACCGAACGAAATGAAACGTTACCTACTCATCCTCTGTGCAACAGCCGGTCTGTACGCCTGTTCGCAGCCGGCGGCCGAAACGACGGACAAAGCCCGGTTCGTCCGCGCGGAACTCCACAACCCTTCCTCACGGTACGTCGTGGTGGTCTCGCACCGCGGAGACTGGCGCAACTGGCCCGAAAACTCCGTTCCGGCGATCGAATCGGTGATCGGCATGGGGGTAGACATCATGGAACTGGACCTCAAGCTCACCAAGGACAGCGTGCTGGTCCTGTGCCACGACAAGACGATCGACCGCACGACCAACGGCCGCGGCCGCGTCTGCGACATCACCTACGACTCGATCCGGCGTTGCGTGCTGAAAACCGGCCACGGCGTGAAGACCTCGCTCAAAATGCCGACCCTGCGCGAAGCGCTGGAGGTCTGCAAGGACCGTATCGTGGTGAATATCGACCAAGGATATGAGTTTTACGACATGGCGCTGAAGATCAGCGAGGAGCTTGGCGTGACGGAGCAGATGCTCATCAAGGGCAAGCGTCCGGCGGAGGCCGTCGCCGCCAAATTCGGCGAATACGAGCACAACATGATGTATATGCCGATCATCGACATCCTCAAACCGCAGGGCAGGGAGCTTTTCGAGGAATATGCCTCGAAGGGCGTCGTCCCGCTGGCTTACGAAGTGTGCTGGGACGACTATACGCCCCAAGTCGAAGCCTGCATGCGGCAGGTCGTCGCAGGCGGTTCGAAACTGTGGGTCAATTCGCTCTGGGACTCGCTCTGCGGCGGTCTGAGCGACGACAAGGCCTTCACAGAATCGCCGGACGAGGTGTACGGCCGCCTGCTGGACATGGGCGCTTCGATCATCCAGACCGACCGGCCCGAACTGCTGATCCGCTACCTCGAAGCGCAGGGACGGCGCAAATAACCGAGCAACATGAACAAATTACTGATCTGCATGGCCGTCGCATGCGTGACGGCCGTCAACGCCGCGGCGCAGAGCTTCTCGGCCGCGACCTACAACATCCGCCAGCTCAACGCCAAGGACACGGCCGAGGGCAACGGCTGGGAGCGGCGTCTCCCGGTGATCTCGTCGCTGATCCGGTTCCACGACTTCGACATCTTCGGGGCGCAGGAGGTCTTCCACAGCCAGCTGCAGGGCATGCTCGCGGCGCTGCCCGGCTACGATTACGTCGGCGTCGGACGCGACG
>UQVV01000150.1 GCA_900544635.1 uncultured Cloacibacillus sp.
AAGTTAAATCATTATATACACGGAGGCCGATTCGGCGGCTGGTGCTTTCCACATAATCAAGCGTGACGCGGCGCTCGAGTAGTACGATTTGTTCGAGCAGCTGATACTGTACTGGATGGCCGCGGACTTTGTGGACGGCATCTCGTGGCAGCCGCTCTCGCAAATTTGGACGCATGGGAACAACCGCTGTGTAATCTGCAAGCCGACGGACGAAGCGGCAGCCGCGCTGTTTTACGACAGCCGCCTGAACGCGGCGGAGCATTACCTCCACGCGCTGAAATTGTAGTCGGAGTTTAAGGCCGTATTCGCCGGGGACGCGGCGGACGGCTATAAATCCTTATAAACCTTCGGGCTGTAGTAGACAATGACGGCGGCGAGGGCGACGACCGCGCCGTATATCAGGCGGTAGGACCATGTGACGCTGCCGGTCAGGTTTATCGCCTGCTGAATGATTATCGGACAGAAGAACGACTGCAGCGAGTAGATGAAGCCGAAGACGACGGCGAGCGTCGTGACGGCGGAGCGGCGGCCTCCGATGTCGAGCGTCAGGCACATGAAGGCGGGGTAGCCGAAGCCCATGCCGAGGCCGAATACGAAGCCGCAGAACATGAAGGCGCGCGGCCCCGTCGCGAAGGTCATCGCGAACATCATGCCCGCCGTCAGCAGCGTCGTGGCGGGCGCGCAGACCTTGCGCGGCAGCTTGTCGACGAGCTTGCCGCACGAGAGGCGGAATATCATCGCCGTCCCCGCGGAGACGCTGAAGAAGTACGAGGCGGCGAGGCCGCGTTCGCCCGCGAGCTGGACGAAGCGGAGCTGCGCCGCGTCGGAGAAGGCGAAGAGCGCCGCCGAGGCGGCGAAGAAGAGCACCTGCGGCGAGCGAACCAGCCAGAGGTATGAAACCTTTTCCTTCGGTTCGCTCTTCTGCGGCGCGCCGCCGCCTTTCGTCTTCGGCAGCTTCATCACGGCGAAGAGTCCCGCGGCCGCGATGAAGGGGAAGGTTGCGGCGTAGAGGTTGTAATGGCCGTTCCTCACGAGATATTCCATCGGCGGCACGACAATCAGCGCAGGCAGGCTGTAGGCGACCGTTATCAGCGACACGCAGCGCCCGCGCACGTCCGCCGGAAGCAGCTGATATTCGTAGCTTTGCAGAATTATCGTCACGACGCCCATGCCGATGCCGGCGATCGCGCGGCAGACGATGACGCCCTCGGGCGTGCGCGCGAAGAGCGCGATGCCGCAGGCGCTTATGAAAAAGCAGAAGAAGCCGGCGCGTATGACCTTTTCGTTGCCTATGAAGCGCGCCGCGAACGGCACGAGCGGGCGCAGAAGGAAGGAAACGCCGTAGCAGACGCCCATCACGAGGCCGCCGAGCGTCCCGACCTCCGAGCCGATTCCCTCGAGGAACGGTATGAGGAAGTAGTAGCCGCTCTCCATCGAGGCGCTCGTGAAGGTGACGGCGAAAAATATCAGAATGTAGCGGATAATCTGCTTCGTGTATACGGAGCCCATGACGGCCTACGCTTCGCGCACGCGCGCCATCGCGACGATGTTTTTGTACCTGCCGCCCTCCGTGTAGGCGCAGCGCAGAAGCCCCTCGCGCGCGAAGCCGAGCGACTCGTAGAGGTGAATCGCGCGCGCGTTCTCCTCCGCGACCTCGAGCGCGACGCGCACGAGCATGAGGTCACAGTCGGCTATGCGCAGCAGCTCCGTCAGAAGCGCGCGGCCGACGCCCATATTTTGAAACTCCGTGCGCACGACTATCGCGAGCGACGCCGTGTGGCGCATCTTCGGCTTTTCGCAGAGGCGCAGCAGCGCGTTGCCGATGAGGATTTCTTCGCCGTTTTCGCAGATTACGGCGCTCAGGTTCGGCGCCGCGGCGGGCACAGCCTTCGCGACGGCCTCCGTAAATTCCATGTTCTCCGACGAAAGCGCGGGAATCGTCTCGCGCACGCCGCGCATCCTGCGTATCTCGTTAAGCCCGCGAATGTCGCGCTCCTCGAACGGCCTTATGAAGAACTCCATATTCATCGCCTCGCTTATCAGATGACTGAGACAAGTATATAACAGCGGCGGCCTTTATAGTTGCTCAAAAGAGGCCGAAAATCTCCGCGCGCCGGCAAAATTTGCGGAGAGGGCGCGGGGCCGCCGCTATTCCGAGAAATTGCAAAAATTTGCATTTTCTCGGAGTAGGAAATCATTATAAAAAAGGGAGAGCGGCGGACTGCCGTTCTCCCTTCGTCTCCTGTGAATTTGCGTGCGCGTTACCAGCAGTATGCGAGCAGCATCTCGCGCAGGGTTTTGCAGGCGAGCGCCGTGGACGCGCCGGAGTGGTCGTAGTGCGGCGAGAGCTCGCAGATGTCGAAGGCGGCGACGTGGAGCGGGCGCAGCGCGAGCAGCGCGGAGAGCAGCTCCGTGAAGCGCAGGCCGCCGGCCTCGGGCGTTCCTGTGCCGGGGAATTCAGACGGGTCTACCGCGTCTAGGTCGAGCGTCACGTAGACTGGCGCGCCGGCTATCTCGCGGACAGTCTTTTCTATCGTATCGGCGCGGAATTTTTCCATCGTCGTGTGCCCGCGGCTCCAGTACATTTCCTCGCGGCTGCCGGAGCGTATCGCGAACTGGAAAATCCTGCCGTCGCCCAATATGTCCCAGCAGCGGCGGATTACCGAGGCGTGCGAGAGCTTTTCGCCGAGGTAGTCCTCGCGCAGGTCTGCGTGCGCGTCGAAGTGGACTATGTGCAGGTCTGGATATTTCTTCGCCGCGGCGCGGACGGCCCCGAGTGTGACGAGGTGTTCGCCGCCGAGCAGGACGGGGACTTTTCCCGCGTCCAGTATCTCGTCCGCGGCTTCCTCTATCGCGCCGAGCGCCGCCGCCGCGTTGCCGAAGGGCAGCTCTATGTCGCCCGCGTCGAAGATTTTCAATTCTTCGAGGTCTTTATCCTGGTAGGGGCTGTAGGTCTCTATGCCGAAGGATTCGGAGCGCATCGCGGCGGGGCCGAAGCGCGCGCCGGGGCGGAACGAGGTCGTCGAGTCGAAGGGCGCGCCGAAAATTACGGCGCGCGCCTCGTCCCACGAGCTTTCGCAGCCTATGAAGCCCTGTATCGAGCTTTTCATCCGTCCCTAGTCTTTCAGGTTCAGCGCCTTTTTGACGTAGTTGGGCAGCATGAAGGCGCCGACGTGTATGCCGGTGTTGTAGTACTTCGTTTCAAGGCCGAGCGCGTTCCACGCCTCGGCGTCGAGGTCTTTGACAGGGTCGTACTTCTTCGATGCGAAGCCGAAGAGCCAGTGGCCCGACGGGTAGGTCGGGATGTGCGCCTGATAGACGCGGCAGATGGGGAAGAAGTCCTCGATGCGCTGGTGCGCGCGCTTCATCGCCGCGGAGTAGGACTCGTAGTAGGGGTTCTCGTGCTGGTTGACGAGTATGCCGTCGTCGCCGAGAGCCTTGAAGCAGTTGCCGTAGAACTCCTTCGTGAAAAGCCCTTCTCCGGGGCCGAAGGGGTCGGTCGAGTCGACGATTATGAGGTCGTACTTCTCTTCGACGGTGCGGACGAACTTGAGGCCGTCCTCGAAGTGCAGCGAGACGCGCGGGTCGTCGAGCTCGCAGGCGGTGAAGGGCAGCAGCTTCATGCAGGTCTTGACGACGAGCTCGTCGATGTCGACCATGTCGATTTTTTCAATCGTCTTGTAACGCGTAAGCTCGCGCACCGTGCCGCCGTCGCCGCCGCCGATTACGAGGACGCGCTTGATCTTCGGGTTCGTCGCCATCGGGACGTGGACTATCATGTCGTGGTAGATGAATTCGTCCTTCTCGGTCAGCATCATGAGGCCGTCGAGCGTGAAGAAGCGCCCGAACTCCTCGGAGTCGAAGATGTCTATCTGCTGGAAGGGGCTCTTCTCGCTGAAGAGCTGCTTCTTGACCTTTATCGAAAAGCGCGTAGAGGGAGTGTGTTCCTCAGTGTACCAAAGCTCCATTGAAATTTCCTCCTATTTCACAACGTATAGATTTTCGAGATTCATGTCCTGCGGCCCCATGACGAGGCAGCCCTTGTCCTTCGCGTAGAGGATGTACTCGAGCGCCTCGGGCGTCACCTCTTCGCCGGGGGAGAGTATCGGTATGCCGGGCGGGTAGCACATGACGGACTCCGCCGTAATCCTGCCGAGGCTCTCTCGCACCGGCACGGGCTCGCTCGGCGCGTAGAAGGCCTCGCGCGGCGTCATGCGCACGACGGGCGTGATGTACTCGTGGTCGAGCAGCTTCAGCCCTTCCCTGCCGTGCAGCCGCTTGATTTCCGACAGCGCGGCGACGAGGCGCTCTATCGCGTAGTGGTTGTCCCCGACGGAGACTATCGCGAGCATGTTGCCCATGTCGCCGAACTCTATCTGTATTCCGTAGTCGTCGCGCAGCAGGTCGTAGACCTCGACGCCGGCCAGCCCCGTCTTGAGCGTGTTGACGGAGAGCTTCGTCACGTCGAAGTCGTACACCGCGCCGCCGTCCGTGATTTCGCGCGAGAAGGCGTAATATCCGCCGATGCGGTTGATTTCCGCGCGCGCGTACTCGGCGAGCGAGACGACGCGGCGGAAGGTATCAGTCCCCTCCGTGGCGAGCGCCTTGCGCGCTATGTCGAGCGAGCTCATGAGCAGGTATGACGCGCTCGTAGTCTGCGTCAGCCCGATGACGGTGCGCACGTAGTCGGGGCTGACGCGCCCGCGTCGCATCAGCAGCAGTGAGCTCTGCGTCAGAGAGCCGCCCGTCTTGTGCATACTGACGGCGCTCATGTCCGCGCCCGCCGCCATAGCGGGCAGCGGCATCCCTTCGCCGAAATAGAAATGCGTGCCGTGCGCCTCGTCCGCGAGCACCGCCATGCCCGCCGCGTGCGCCGCCTCCGTTATGCGCCGGAGGTCGGTGCATATCCCGTAGTAGGTCGGGTTGTTGACGAACACCGCCTTCGCCTCGGGGTGCGCCTTTATCGCGGCCTCGACGTCCGCGGCGCGCATCCCGAGGGAGATTCCAAGCTCGGGGTGTATCCCCGGGTCTACGTAGACCGGCGTGATGCCGCACAGAATCATCGCGTTTATCGCGGATTTGTGGACGTTGCGCGGGATTATCATCGAGTCGCCCGCCTTGCAGACGGACATGACCATAGCCTGCACCGCTGCGGTCGTGCCGCCGACGATGAGGAATGCCTGGAACGAGAT
>UQVV01000151.1 GCA_900544635.1 uncultured Cloacibacillus sp.
GACCATTATGATCGGATACTCCGCAAGCTCCTTCGGAGAGACGGCGTCGAGGCTCGCGAGCGGAGATTTAGGCGGCACGATGGCGGCCCAGCGCTCGCGCACGCCGTCGAGCCTTATAAATTCGTGGCGTTCTACGTTTACCGGCTCAAGCAGTAGGCCGACGTCAGTCAGCCCCCGGTCTATGCGCTCGCGTATATGCTCGGCGCTGCCCGTATACAGGTGGAAATTCACGTGGGGATGCCGTTTGGAAAAATGCTCGACATAATCCGCAAGCGAGTCGACGGCTGCAAGCTCGCCCGCGCCTATCGAAATATCGCCCGCGAGCGGCCTATCTCTGCCGCAGAGACGAAGCTCGCCTCTGGTCTTCTCCACGAGCTCCATAACCTCGGAGGAACGCCGTTTAAGCACCATTCCCTCCTTCGTCAGCTCTATACCCTGCGCGCCGCGTACAAAGAGCTTCGTTCCTAGCTCATTTTCAAGCCGTGCGAGGCTGCGGCTCAGCGTCGGCTGAGACATATTCAGCAATTCGGCCGCCTTCGTTATGTTCTCCGCGCTCGCAGCGGCAAGAAAGTAACGCATCGTTTTAAGCTCCATAGCCTTCCCACGCTTTCGTTGTTTTACACTATACCGTTTTATTATAACAATGGGAAGGAAACGCAGAAAATCTCGTGAAAACGAAAAAACGAAAAAGCGCAGCCCAGCTCCCTCTAATGAGGCGGCGGGGCTGCGCGGTCAGGCGCCTGCGCGGACGACGGACTAAATCTCAAGCGCCGGCATGAGGCCGAGCTTTACGGCGAAGAGGCTGAGGCTCGATATAACCGCCCAGAGTATGACCGCCATGACTAGCGGCTTGGCGCCTATCTTTTTAAGCTCGGCGCGGCCCAGCCCGCCGCCTACCAGAAAGAGGGTGCCGGTCATCATGTGTTTGCCGGCAAGCGATCCCATGTCCCAGAGCGCGCCGAACTGAGGCGTGAGCGAGCGAACGAGCGCCGCAAGCAGGAATCCGAGCAGGAACCATTGGAACTTCGCCTTCGCCTCGGATTTCGCGAGACGCGCGCCGAGATAGGAGACCGGCAGAATCCACAGCGCGCGCGTGAGCTTCACCGTCGCGCCTATAGCGAGCGCCGCCGCGCCGTAAATCGAAGCCGCGCCGACGACGCTGCTCGTGTCGTGTATCGCGAGCGCCGCCCAGAAACCGAACTGCTCCTGCGTGAGGCCGATGAGATGTCCGAGCGGCGGGAAGAGGAAGAGCGCTATGCCGTTGAGCAGGAAAATAACCGCCATCGCGACGCCCGTCTCGACGCTTGACGCGGATATTGCGGGAGCCATCGCCGCTATCGCCGAGCCGCCGCATATCGCGGTGCCGGAGCTAAGAAGGACTGCGAGCCTGCGCTCGATGCCGAATATCTTGCCGAGCGCCGAGCCTATCGCGAGCGTCGCGGAAATCGAAATCAGCGTCACCCACAGAGAGGCCGCGCCGACCTTCAGCACAGCGTCGAAGCGCATCCCGAAGCCGAGCAAAATCACGGAAAGCTGCAAAAGCTTCTTCGACGCCGCGGAGGTCTCCTTCTGCGCGGGATTGCCCACGGTCAGTGCGATTGCGAGGCCGAGCGCCAGCCCTACCGCGGGATTCGGCGTTATCACAGAAAGCGCCGCAGCCGCCGCGAACCAGAAATATTTATTCCCCGCCGTCCGTTCAAGAAAAGTTCCGTTTGTTTCCATCGCCCTATTCCCCCAAGGTTTTTCTTATTACGCGGGATTATAGCGCGCTCCATATATTATGAAAAATAATAAGTTTTGATATAAAACATAGATATTTACAATATATCAAACTCAACAAAAAACGGAAGAGCCGCGGCCCTTCCGTTTCGTCATTAATTTTCCGTTTGTGTGCTAGCAGGTCGCGCCGCCGGTGAGATGCAGCTCCGCGTCGAGAATCTGCTGCTTGCGCGACATTATGTCGCCCTCGAGCAGCTCCTTCTCCACGTACTCGAAGCCGAGGCGCGCTATCGTCTGCGAGAAGCGCTCTCCGGTCTTGCCCTGCTCGCGGAAGAGCAGGATGGCCTTTTCTATCGTATCGAGGGCCTCTTCCTTCGTCGGGAATATCTTCGAGAGCGGGCGGCCCGTCACCGTGGACTTGCCCCAGCGTCCGCCGATGTATATCTTGTAGCCGCGTGTCCCCTCCGTCACGGCGTCGAAGTGGCATTTGCCGACGCAGTGGCCGCAGTTGTTGCATTTGTCGCGGTCTATCTCGAGCATGCCGTCGACGAGCTTCGCCGCTCCGATGGGGCACGAGGCCTCGACGGAGCATTTCTTGCAGCCGTTGCAGCTGTCCTCGTCGAACTCGGGAACGAGCTGGCCTATTATGCCGATGTCGTTGAGGTCGGGCTTGACGCAGTTGTTCGGGCATCCGCCGACCGCTATCTTGAACTTGTGCGGCAGGCGCACCTGACGGTAGCCCTTGTAGAAGCGCTCGTGTATCTCCTGCGAGACGGCGAAGCTGTCTATGAGGCCGTACTGGCAGGTCGTTCCCTTGCAAGACACGACGGGGCGCACCTTCGATCCGGTGCCGCCCGTTTCGAGGCCGGCCTTCGCGATGAAGGCGCGGAACTCCTCTATCTTGTCGAATGGCACGCCCTGGCACTCGATCGTCTGGCGCGTCGTGAGCGTCACTACGCCGTTGCCGTAGAGCTTCGCCGCCTCGGCGAGGCAGGCCGTCTGCTCCGCCGTTATCTTCCCGTTGACGGTGATGACGCGCGCCGAGAAGTTGTTGGTCCCCTTGTTCCTCAGAAATCCGAGCGCTTTTACGGATTTTTCCTCCGCAGCTGTTACAACTCCGTTTTCCACAGTTTTTCCCCTTTTCTATTCTTCCGTCTCTATTTCGCTGAAGGTATGTCCGCCTTCGAGCACCTTCGTCGCCGTGAAGCCGAAGGCCTTTAGCTTGTTCTGCGTCAGATATGCGCGCTTCCCCTTCGCGCATATGAAGAGCAGCTTTTCGTCCTTCGCGTACTTGTCGAAGCTCTCGTCGACCTTCGTATAGTCGAGGTAGGGCAGCGCCGGCAGCGACGGCTGTATCGACGTGTCTATTAGCTTGTAGCCCTCGGCCGCCCCCGCCGCGAATTCCGCGGGCGTGAAGGAGTCGAGCGCGCCGGAGAGCTTGTTCTGCATGATGTTCACCATCTGGACGAAGGGGTGTATCGCGGTCGAGAAGGGCGGCGCGTAGGCGAGGTCGAGGTTCTCTAGGTCCGCGAGCGTCGCGTTCATCGAAATCGCCATAGCCGCGATGTCGGTCATCTTGTCGACCGCGCCGGGGCCGAGCGTCTGCATTCCGAGGAACTTCCCGCTCTTGCGGTCGGCTATCATCTTGACGATAAAGTTCGACGCGCCTGGATAGTAGTGCGCCTTGTCGTCTACCACGGCGGTGACCGTGATTACATCGTATCCGGCTTCCTTCGCCGCGGCTTCCGTGAGGCCCGTGCGCCCGACGTTGAGTCCCGGCAGCCTGCATACGCCCGTGCCGAGGACGCCCTTGTAGCTCTCTTCTCCGCCCGCGATGTTCTTCGCGATTATGCGGCCTTCGATGTTCGCGGATGAGCCCATCGGCGACCATGCGGGCGCGCCGGTGATTCTGTTCGCGACGGTGACGCAGTCTCCGGCGGCGTAGATGTCCGGGTCGTTGGTGCGCATCGCGCCGTCGACTTTGAGCGTGCCGTTCGGCATCATTTCGAGGCCGCTGTCCCTGAGGAACGCCGTGTTCGGCTTTATGCCGAGCGCGAGCACGACGGCGTCGGCCTTCATGCCGCGGCGGCTTGTCAGCACTTTTTCTACCTTCTCCGTTCCCTCTATGCCTTCGAGCTTCGTTCCGGTGAAGCAGACGATGCCGTTGTCGGCGAGCTTGCGCTCGACGTAGGCCGCGACCTCGGGGTCAAACCCCGGAAGTATCTGCTTCGCCATGTCTATTACGGAGACCTTGACGCCCTTGGCGGCGAGGTTCTCCGCGACCTCGAGGCCGATGAAGCCCGCGCCGCAGACGACCGCGCGCTTTACCGCGCCGGTGTCGAGCAGCTCGCGCAGCGCTATGGCGTCCTCTGGCTTTCTCATGACGAAGACGTTTTTGAGGCCGGCGCCCGGAAGCTTCGGGACTACCGGCGACGCGCCGACGGCTATCACGAGCTTGTCGTATTCGTAGACGGCCTGCTCGCCCGTCTCGACGTCCGCCGCGGTCACGGTCTTGGCGGCGCGGTCGAGCGCCACGGCCTCTTTGCCCGTGAGCACCTTCGCACCCGTGAGCGCGGAGAATTTCGCCGGAGTGTTGACGATGAGCGAAGCTTTGTCCGCTATCATGCCGCCGACGTAGTACGGCAGACCGCAGCCGGCGTAGGAAATATCTTTGTCCTTCGCGAGCACCGTCACCTCAGCGGCGCGGTCCTCGCGCTTTAGCTTCGCCGCCGTCTTGGTTCCCGCAGCGACTCCGCCGATTACAAGGATTTTCACGTTATCACACCCTTCGCAGAGTTTCGGATATCAGATGATTTAATTATATGCTCTTTCTTCAATTATCAAACATAATAAAATATAATTAAACTCATAGTAAAACGCTATGCAACGGAGGAGTCGGCATGACGCTTCATCATCTGCGGGTATTCATCAAGGTCGCGGAGTGCGGCTCGGTCAGCGCGGCGGCGCGCGAGTGCCATCTTGCGCAGCCTACGGTGAGCCAGCTTATAAAGGAACTCGAGGATTTTTACGCGGCGAGGCTTTTTGAGAGGCTGTCGAAGAGGCTTTACATCACCGAGGAGGGGCGCAGGCTCCTGTCGCGCGCGAAGGAGGTCGCGGGCGCTTACGAGCGGCTCGAGTACGACATGTCGCCGGACAAGAGGCGCGACAGGCTGCGTATAGGTTCGTCGGTGACGGTGGGCATGTGCCTGATGCCGTCGCTTGTGAAGCGCTTCGGCGCGGCGAGGCCGGAGACGGAGATTTACAGCTACGTCAACAATACGCAGACGATTGAGCGGATGCTGCTCGGCTCGGAGCTCGACGTGGCCGTCGTCGAGGGGCGCGTGCGCAGCAAGGATTTGCTCTCGTTCCACTGCCGCGACGACTATGTCGCGCTTTTCTGCTCCGCGGCGCACCCGTTCGCCGCGCGCGTCTTCGGCCGTAGTCCATTTGGCTTCTGTCATAAG
>UQVV01000152.1 GCA_900544635.1 uncultured Cloacibacillus sp.
TCCGCGGCTTCGGGACGAACGGATTGACGGAGAGCGTGAGCGCGAGCCCCGTCTCGTCGATTATGCGGCGGCACAGGGCCGTTATCGCGGATACGTCCTCGTCCGTCTCGCCGGGGAGGCCGACCATGAAGTAAAGCTTCGCCTTGTCGATGCCGAGGCCGCGCGCCATCGCAAGCTTTTCGACGACGAGGTCGTTCGTGAACTTCTTGCCGCAGGCGAAGCGCAGGCCGTCGCTTCCGGTCTCCGGCGCGACTGTGACGCTGCGCCGTCCGCTCTCCGACGTCGCCGTTATCATGTCGGGCGTGAGCCTGTCGAGGCGCAGCGACGCGAAAGAGACGCCTATTTCTTTTTCTCTGAGCTTGGCGAGAAGCGGCGCGATGAACGGGTAATCCCCCGCCTCCGGCGTGACTAGCCCCGCCTGCGGAATGTCGAAGCGCGCGGTTATGTCGTCGACGGCCTTTTCCACCGCCTCGAACTTCCTGAAACGCATACGCCCGAAGCACTGCGGAAGGGTGCAGTACGAGCATGAGCGCGCGCATCCGCGCTGAAGCTCGAGCAGCAAGGTTTTGCCGAAGGCTCCGCGCGGCGTCGTCCAGACGCTGTGCATAGGGTACGGGCCGTCGAGAGAAAGCTCGCGCGCTATGCGCAGATTATATTTTTCGAGCCATTCGCGCGCGTGCAGCGGCGGGACGAAAACCGTCGGAAGCTCAGCGAGCTCGCGCCACAGCTTCGCGCGGCTGCCGCCGCCGTAACGGCGCAGAACGTCCGCAATGCCGCCCATCACGTCCATGCCGTCGCCGAGCACGACGAAGTCGCAGACGCCGGAGGCCGCGAGCGGGTTGATGTAGGTCAGAGCGCCGCCCATGCCGACGACGGGAAAGCCACCCTCTTCGCGCTCCTCTGGCAGAAGAGGAATCCCCGCGCCGCGCAGCCATCTGAAGAATACCGGAATGTCGCATTCGTAGGCTATGCTCGCGGTTATCACGGGGAAGCGTTCGAGCATCGTGTCGGCGTCGGCGGAGCGGTACGGCACGGGCGAGGCGAAGAAGCGCTCGGCGGCCGCGCCGAGCTCGCGCAGCGTCTGAAAGACGTACTGATAGCCGAGGCTCGCCGCGCCGATGGAATAGTCCGCCGGATAAAAGAGAGCCCAAGGCAAATCTCCTCCCTTGGGCAGTTCTTTTATCCATTCTTCGTCTCTTCTGTACTCGTCCCAGCTCTGCCAGGCCGTGACCTTGGCGGGACGGGCGACGGACGCGCGCTGTTTTTTCAGGAGTCGCGCCTCCGTCTCAGGAACGACGGCGTGTCGTACTGGTCTACCGGCGCGCCGCTTCTCTGGAAGAGGTCCTCGTCGCCCTGCTGCGGCGTCACGGGCTTCACCTGCTCGACCTTCTTAGGCTGCGGCTCTGGCTGCTTCTCCGGCTCGGGAGCCTTTGGCTGCTGCGGAGCGGCCATCTTCGAGGCCGTGTAGTTGTTGAGGTTCTTCACCGCCGCGATGTCGAGCCCCTGCGTCGTCACGCCAGTCGAGGCGGGACGCTGCGGCTGCGCGGGCTGCCTGTGCGGAAAGGCTGTCCTCGCCGGAGGCGTCTGCGGCGCGGGCTCCGGCTTTTCGTCCTTGTCGTCGAAGCCGGTCGCGATTACCGTAATCTGTATCGCGTCCTCCATTTCGGGGTCGAAGACGTGGCCCCAGATGATGAAGGCGTCCTCGTCGGCGGCCTCGGTGATTATGCTTATCGCTTCGTTTATCTCGTGGATGCCGACGCTCGCGCCGCCAGTGATGTTGAAGAGGATGCCCTTCGCGCCGCTCATACGGCAGTCCATAAGCGGGCTGTTGATGGCGTTGTAGGCCGCGGTTGCCGCGCGCTTTTCTCCGTAGCCCTCGCCGATGCCCATAATCGCGGTGCCGGCGTTCGACATGATGGTCTTGACGTCCGCGAAGTCGACGTTGACGAGGCCGGGGCGTTTGATGAGGTCCGTCACGCCCTGCACGGCCTGATGGAGGACGCCGTCCGCCATCTTGAAGGCGTCGTTGACCGAGGTTTTCTTGTCCGTGACGTTGAGCAGCCTGTCGTTCGGTATCACGATGAGCGCGTCGACCTTGTCGCGCAGCTGTTCGATGCCCATGTTCGCCTGGCGTATCCTGCGCCGCCCCTCGAAGGTGAAGGGCAGCGTGACGACGGCGACGACGAGCGCGCCGGCCTCCTTCGCGATTCCCGCGATGACGGGCGCGGCTCCGGTGCCGGTGCCTCCGCCCATTCCGGCGGCGACGAAGACCATGTCCGCACCTTCGACGACGGAACGCAGCTCCTCGCGCGACTCCATAGCCGATTTGCAGCCGACCTCGGGATCGGAGCCCGCGCCGAGCCCTTTCGTCAGCTCCTTGCCGAGGATGATGCGGCACGAAGCCTCGGATAGCTCGAGGTGCGCGATGTCGGTGTTCGCGGCAATGAATTCGACGCCTGTGACGCCGCCGCGGATGATGTGGTTCAGCGCGTTGTTGCCCGCGCCGCCGACGCCTATGACCTTGATGACTTCGCGCGCCGGGAAATTCGATTTATCTAGCTGGAAAATTTCGGACATTGAATCCATAACTCAAACCTCCGCACAAAACCGCCTCTAAAAGAGGTCCTTGAACATATCGCCTATCGACTTCAAGGGGTTGAAGCCGCCCTCTTTCTTTTCCTTCGGGCCCGTCTGCGAGCCTTCGCCGACCGGCGGAGCGTAGACCTGCATCTTCGGCGCTTCCGCCTTTCCGCCGCCTATCGCGGGATTGTCGAGGTAGCGGAACGGGTCGCGCTCTCTCGTCAGGATGTATTTGATTATCCCGGCCGCCGAGGAATATTCCTGCGTGTTGCGTCCCGGCGGCATACGGTTAGCGTCGACCGGCATCGCTATCCTCGCGGGAAGGTCCATGACGTCGAGCATAAATTCGTCGATGCCCTCTGTCTTGGAGACGCCGCCCGTGAGAAGCATTCCGCCCGGCAGCAGCGCGACGCGCGAAGCCTTTATCTGCGGCTTTACGAGTTCGTCCGCAAGCTCCTCGAGGCGGCACTTGACTATGTCGTAAAGGTCGGCCTTCGATATGTCGAACTCGCGCGAGCTGTGCGTGAAGCTTATCATCTCGTCGGGCGCGAAGTCGGGGCGCAGCGAGACCGTGCGCTTGAGCTCCTCCGCCTTGTTGAGCGGAAGGCGCAGCACGTTGCCGAGGTCGTTCGTTATGTGGTCGCCGCCTACGGGGATAAGCCCGAGATGCTTCGGCCGTCCGTCGGCGAATACCGCGACGCCCGTAGTGCCGCCGCCGATGTCGACGACTGCGGCTCCCGCGAGCGCGTCTTCCGGCGTAAGCACGCCGAGCGCGGCGGCGAGCGGCTTTATGACGAGGCCGTTCACGTCGAGGCCGGCGCGGCTGACGCAGTTCATGACGTTCTGTATCGTCGCCGTCGGCACGATTATCGACTGCACCTCGATGTCGAGGCGCATAGCGTTCATGCCGAGAGGGTCGTCGATGCCGACGTTGCCGTCGAGCGAGTATTCGACAGGTATCGTGTGCAGTATCGTCTGGTTTGCGGGGACGACGACGTCTGCCTGCGCCGCGTCTATGACGCGCTCGATGTCGAGGCGCATTACGGGGCGCGGCGTGCGTCCGAGCGAGACCATGCCCTTCGAGCGGACGCTCGTCACCTCTCCGCCGCCGAAGGCGACAGTGACCTCGCCGATGTCCTGCCCTACCATGTTCTGCGCGTCGCTGACTGCCTGGCGCACAGACTTCACTGCCTGGTCGAGGTTGACGATGAGCCCCTTGCGGATTCCGTTCGACGGAGCCTGCCCGACGCCGATTATCTGCGCCTCGTCGCCCTCGACGCCGCGCTCCGCGACTACTACGGTGACCTTGCTCGTTCCCAGGTCGAGGCCGACGAGCAGGTCCGGTTCTATATCATGACGGTAGCTTGAAGTTTTCTTAAACAAATTAAAACCCCTCTCTCTAGGGATATAATCTCACGTCTATTCTACCTTATAAACCTTCTTATATAAATATATTCGCGCCCTTGGAGTAAGGTCAAGGGCGTAGTTTTTTTATTTTTTCGCGCCTTCCGCCTTCTTTTCCTCCTTTTCGCCCGCGCCGGTGTTGCGCAGCAGTATTTTCTCCTTGTAGGTGCAGTCGATGAAGATGTCCGGCGGCATATTTTCGAGCGCGCCGTAGAGCTTTCTCACCGCGAGCACGGCTTCGGCCCAGCGCTCCGCCTCGTCGGGGAGCAGCAGCTGCGCGCCGTTCTCCTTCGTGCCGGGGCGGTAAAGGATAAGCCGCACGACGGGCGTCCCCTCCTTCACTCCCGCCTGCACGTATTTGACGTAGGGCGCGAGCTTCAGCGCGTTGATCTGCGCGTACCAGCGCGAGATGAGCGCGAGCGGGAGGCTCGAGTGGAAGACGTTGCCCTCGGAGTTCGCCATGTCTATAGGCGTCGCGCGGTCGGCCCCCCACGCGAGCACCGGACGCTTGTCCGCGCCGCCGCCGTCGACGAGCCTGTTCTCCGCGAGCGAGGAGAGCCAGAGCTTGCCTTCCGCTGACAGGTACCAGAAGCGGCCGCCCCAGTAAACGCGGTAGACGGGGACGAGCGGACGCGCGCTTACGAGAAATTTGCCCCAGCCCGTGAGCGACACGTCGATCTCTACGGGATAGTAGGCCTCTATCAAAGCTTTGTACTCTTTGCGGTGCAGCCAGAAGGACGGCCAGAAGCGCTCGCGCTCCGACGGTATAGTCCCCCAGAGCACGTACTGCGGAAGGGCGTTCGCCGGCCGCTGTTCTATTAGGCTGACGCGCGAAACCGCGAAGCGCGCCTCGGCGGCGGCGAGCAGCCCCGCGGCGAGCGCGCAGAGGATTATCAGAAATTTTTTGAGCTTCCTCCTGCGTCTAAAACGCCCCAAAGAATTTGATTTCATATTCCAGCTTTATCCCGAACTCGTCCATGACGCGCGCGCGGCACATCTCCGCGAGGCTGAAAATTTCTGACGACGACGCGCCGCCGCGGTTTTCGATAAAATTCGCGTGGTGCTGCGAGACGGCGGCGTCTCCGACAGAAAGCCCCTTGCAGCCGCACTTGTCGAGAAGCAGCCCCGCGGGAGCCTGCGGCGGATTTTTGAAGACGCAACCGGCGGTCTTCGCGCCTATAAGATCGGAAGAGCA